>JAYVYA010000070.1:0-6112 GCA_043784745.1 Hyphomicrobiales bacterium | reverse complement strand
GCTATGCGCCGTCTGGCTGGCCGGATGAGAGAAAAAACCGGACCATCTCGGCCGAAGCATCGGGACCAGAGGCGTCCGTAAACGATCCCGACGGATTTCCGCCAGACCAGGCATGGCCTGCCCCCTCCACCATCCACAATTCCGCGATTTTGCCTCCGTCAGCGCTTTGAAGGCGGGAGACGCTGGTGGCACGGCCATTGTCGCGCCGGTGTTCCGCACGCAGGCGTTGCCCGGGCCCTGCCTCCAAGCTGGCTGCGGTCGCAATCTTTTCCGCATTGACCGGGTGCACGGTGCGGTCGGCTGTGCCGTGAAAAATGATGGTACGCACCCGGGCAATCACGCCTTCCGCATCGCCAGTCTGCCGGATGGAAGCGCTGCCACCACCCTTCATGGCGGCAAAGGCGGAGACCATGTCCCTCGCCAGTCCGCAAGCCAGCCCGGAATGCACCCCGACCGATGCAAACAGGTCCGGGTAGGTCTCGCCCATGACCATAGCCATGGCACCACCCGCTGAAAGGCCGGCCACATAGATTTGGTGGCGGGCCAGGCCGTATTGCGCCGCCAGCTCCCGCGTGATTCCCGCGAGGATCGCCGGCTCGCCCTGCGCGCGCTTCTGGTCTCCCGGGTTGAACCAGTTCCAGCACCCGCCTGCATTGGCTGCCCGTTGCTGGCAGGGATAAGCCACCAGCAGGCCATGCTGCTCGGCCACAATGTTCATCCCGGTGCCGGCGGCAAAGTCATCCGGGTTTTGCGTGCAGCCGTGCAGCATCAGCACCAGCCCGCGCGGTGCTCCTCCGGCAGAAGCCGGCACGTAGAGCTTGTAGGTTCTGGCACCTGCAGAGCAGGCAAATCTATGTTCAACAAAGGATGCACCCACGGGTGCAGCAGAGGCTTTCACTGACGCCGCCGAGGCAAACGGTTTGCCGCCCGCAAACCGCGCCAGCGGGTTGAGTCCCGAACCGGCCAGCGCCTGCGGTGGGGCGGCATTGGACTTGCCCAGCCTTTTTGTGCCGCGATCAGGCGGCGTCGCAGGTGCCCTGGTTTCCGGGACTGCCTTGCTTCGCGACAATATCGACTGGATGATCCGCGTGGCGCGGGCCAATTGCTTGGTCCGCGTTGCAAACGTCGCCAGGCGCATGGCGCGGGCAAAAGAATATGACATGAAATTATCCTTCCTGAATGGACAGCGCCTTAACGAATGCGCCCGGCCAGAGCCGACTTGATTTCTGCACTGGCTTGCAGAACGCCCAGTACAATGATGGAATCGATGGTTGCGAGCGCCAGTTCCGGCGTCACATCGCCCGCAATGCGGGCCAGTCCAACGATTTTGATTTGCAGTTTGGTGCCGCTGGCTCTTACGCCTTCGAGGTCGGCGCGGCTGTAGTCGCGCAATCCCAGTTCCAGTGTTTGCCGCACGATGGACTGGTTGACCGCTTCGGAATGCGTGGCGAGCTGGTTGCGGATGGCGGTCCGGATGAAATCCGTCCGGTTGGAATAAAACCCCTCGTGGACGAGAAGATCGATCCGGCCCAAGTCGAGAAAACCCAGGTTAATGGTGATTTTCTCACTGTCGGAGCCCTTGTCGCGTAACTGATACACATTGTCTGCCATCGCATTTCTCCATCCGTATGGATGGTATATGGATGGAAATTAGTGATTTGCAAGAGTGGAGCCTGGAGATGATATTTGCCCAGCGGCGGGCATGTGCTGCCCGCCGCTGTGCTTCAGATCACTTCTTTTTGCTGGCCGAGCTTTTGGCATGGGCATCCGAGGATGCCTTGTGCGCCGCTTCAGAATGGCCATGCGCCTTGGCGGATTCGGCATGCGCATCGTCATTTTGCCCCTTGCCATGCTTGTCCATTGCGGACTTGTGCGAGGCAGCGGCCGCGCCGTGCAATTCAGCGGCTTTGGCGTGACTTTCTTTTGCCATGGGTCTTCTCCTTGATGTTGGCAGCCCTTTCTCGAAGGACATGCGAAGCACAACGATTTCGGAATATTTTGGTTCCAGCCGACGCATGATTTCCGTGCATTTGGCTGGTTTGCCACACCAGCACAGGCCCCCAGCGCAGTCAGGCGCGATGCTTCGCGCCTGACTCCGTCTGCACGTTCACAATGGCTAGCCAGCAATGAACGGTTTGGCGATAGCGAGCACCTGGGCTTTGGACATGGGCTTGTCGAATGCCCCGGTCCAGGCTTTGACTCCGCGCACGCGCCGCACTTCCGCTGCATGCCGGGCTTCAACCGAATGGATCTGCAGTGCGGTGGTCAGGACAGCCCCCGCACCCAGCAGATTGCCAGCCTGGCCCTTGTAGGCGGCGACACCAGTATCTTCCAGCGCCTGCGACACCGCCGCGAAAGTCTTGAAGTTTGAAAACACGTCGCGGTATTTACCGCGCGCGGTGAAATCGAACTGCGGCTTGGCCACTGCGGCGGCACCCAGCGCGCCTTTGAGGGTGGCGACGTGGGCGGTTTCGTGCTTGCTGATCTGGGCAAAAACCTGCGTGAATTCGCGCGGGATCAGTCCGGACGTGCCCAGAGCGGTGCGGTAGAATTCGTCCTCCAGATATTCCAGCGTCAGCGCGAAATTGAGCACTTCGACCACCCGGGCGGGAACGCCCTGGCCGAATGCCTGGGTTGAAACCGTCGCCAGAATCAGGGGCGCGGTCGCCAAAGCACCAAGTTTTCTGGCTGACAGACCAAAAAGCTCGCGGCGGCTGGCCAGCCGGGTCACCAGATCCGGGTCCAGCGTTTCAAGAAGCGTGGATTGCGTTTGCATGATATCAGTCCTCCATGGGGAAACAGGTTACGGGAGCTGGCTGGCGCTCACTGGGGTGGCGATGAACGGTGCCGCAAGCGGCAGCACCTGCGAGGGCAGGCGGGCAACATCAAGGCCCGACCCATCCACCACATCATCCCCGGCAAAGGCGGAGGACAATGTGCTGAGCAAATCGCGCAGGATGGCGGCATGCCGCGCTTCGACAGAGACGATGGAGCCCGCAGCGGCCAGATATTTCACCTCCTTGATCGCCGCGCCGCCGCCATTGTAGGCGGAGACGCCGAGGTCTTCAAAAGTGCTGGCCGTGCGGAGCACGCTGGCCCGGCTGCTGAAATCAACCGCCTTGAAATTCACCGCGAGGTCAGGAATACGTTTGGCACCGAGTGCTTTCTTGAAGAATTCGCGATGGGCGACTTCGTGCCCGCGAATATCGGAAAGCACGGAACGTTCATAGCGGTCCATGCCCTGATAGGGCGTGGCGAGCACCTGGGTGTAATAGGCCGCTTCCAGCTGCTCGAGGGCATAGGCGTAATTCAGGACGCCAAGGTCGCTCGAGCCCAGATCAACCACGCCCGCCTGGGCAAAGGCTGCGGGCAGCCCGAGGCCACCGACATCGACGCCAAACACAGCAGCCGAGGCCATTGCTGCCGACGCCCATTTAAGCACCGAACGCCTCGGCACCCCTCCGGTCTGTTCTGCTTCCGGTTCATTCAAGACAATGTTTTTCATCATGCGTTCCTTCCTGAAATAGAAATTTGCAAGGATAAAAACGGGCGGAAGCTGGTTTGGTTCCAGCAAATTTCAACAATTTGATGATTTGTCGCCATATTTTTATTTAAGGTGCAACGAAACTTTAAGTGTTAAATTTCGTAGGAAACCGGCTCAAGCAGCATAGGCGATAGCCGCGCGCCTTCAATATTGCCTGATTGACAGATACGCAAGCGATTGCATCGCCAAGGGTGGAGGTAGCCTTGAGCAACTGGCTAAGCAGTCCCCGCGACAGGCCCTGCAAATCGCGCTGTTGCCCTGGAGAGCACCGCCCGGAGCTTTTCGGCCAGCTCCAGCCGGGTATAGGGCTTGTTCAGCAAGTGCACGCCGGCATCAAGGCGTCCGTGGTGGACGATGGCATTGCGGGTGTATCCGGTGGTGAATATGACCGGCAAATCCGGGCGCAGTTGGCTGGCCCGGCCCGCCAGTTGCCGCCCGTCCATGGCACCGCCCAAAACAACATCGGTGAACAGCAGATCGACGCGCGCCGGGCCAGCGAGTATGGCAATGGCAGTCTCGGCACTTTCGGCTGCCAGCACCTGGTAGCCCAGATCTTCCAACGCCCCGATCGCATAGTCGCGCACGCCAACATCATCCTCCACCACCAGAACCGTCTCGCCCGGCGTGGCGGTAACGATGGCGAGGCTCTGCACAGAACCGCCCGGCCCGTGCCCTGCCACCGGGCGCTCGCGAATATCCCGCGGAAGGTAGATGCGCACGCTCGTGCCCTTGTCCATTTCGCTGTAGATGCGGATATGCCCGCCCGATTGCTTGACAAAGCCATGCACCATGGCAAGCCCAAGGCCGGTGCCCTTGCCAACCCCCTTGGTGGTGAAAAACGGCTCGAACACCCGCGCCAGCGTTTCGGGCGACAGGCCGGTTCCGGTGTCGCTAACGCTGAGCAGCACATATTGGCCGGGTTTCAGATCGCCAAACAGCCTGACATAGCTTTCATCGAGAAACGCATTGCTAATTTCCACCGTCAGTTTGCCATGGCCCGACATCGCATCGCGGGCATTGACCGCCAGATTGACGAGACAATTCTCCAGCTGGTGCGGATCGGCAAAGACCGACCAAAGGCCCGCTCCCGAAACGGTCTCAATCTGGATGCCTTCGCCCACGCTCCGGCTCAGCATGTCGGAAACCCCTGACACCAGCGTATTCAGGCTGAGCGAGGCTGGCTCCAAAGCTTGCTGGCGCGAGAACGCCAGCAAACGGTGTGTCAGCTTGGCGGCGTTGCGGGCGCCCTGCATTGCGCCTTCCAGCGGGCGGTGCAGGTTGGCTGCATTTTCCATCAATTGCAGCCGCCGCTGCACGGTATCGAGATTACCCAGCACAATGGTCAGCATGTTGTTGAAATCATGGGCAATTCCACCGGCGAGCTGGCCCACCGTTTCCATTTTCTGGGTCTGGCGCAACGTCGCCTCGGTCTCGTTGCGCAGCTGGATTTCGGCGACAAGCTCGGCTGTGCGCTGCGCCACCAGGGTTTCCAGCGCTTCCCGGGATTTGCGGTTGGCGCTTTCCAGCAGTTCGGCCCGGCGGGCAAGTTCCGCCGACGCGCCAGCCAGCGCAGTGCCGATCGTAGCCTCCTCGGCAAAACGGGGTTTTGGCGTCAGCACCGGCCTGCCGGACCGCAAATCATTGGCAATGCGCACCAAATCCATCATGCCGAGGCTGGTGCGGCGGGCGACGAGGGCGGCAAAGCCAAAACTGAGCAGCGTCAGCCCGGCGGTTGCCCGAATGCCGAAGCGGAACAGAGCCTCGAACGGCCGCGATATGTCGGTTTCCAGCCGCGCCACCCCGACATTCCAGCCACGCAAGGTGCGGGTATAACCGGTTAAGCTCATATGCCCTTCCAGGGTCCGGTTTTGAGTCCATCCTTCCGGCATCTCCTGCATGGCGGCGCGCCAGCCGTCACTGGCAAGCTCGCCCAGCCTGTTGTCATTGTCCGGCACGCGGGCGACGAAACGGTAATTGCCATCGACGATGGCAACGACTTCGCCCCGTGTGAACTGCCTGTTGATCAGCTCATAGAAACGGGCGGGCGCGAGTGCCATCGAAATGGAATAGACCGGCTTGCCCGCGCGAAACACCGGCACCTCGACAAAAGCGATCGGGCGCTGCGCCACCGGCCCCATCAGCAGATTGCCAACCTGGGGTTTACCAGTGGCAAATCCGCGCTGGATGACATCAATAGCCCCGTGGCGTGGCAGGGGGGTGCCAAACGGCTTTAGCGTGTTTACCAGCTGCTGGCCTTCGGGATTGCTTAGTGCCAGCCAGGCCCCCGGCACGAAGGTCACGGCGGCCTTCGCTTCTGCCAAAAAGCCTTCAAGATCATCCGCCAGCAAAGCGGGAGAATGGGCCAGCGTGGAAGCCACAGCGGCATGGGTTTCAATCTCGTTGTCCGCCAGCGCGGCAACGGTCCTGGCATTGACCATCAATTCTTCGCGCACGCTCTTGCGCTCATCTTCGACCAGACGGTTGAACATGAGGAATGAGGCAACCAGAAATGGAGCCAGCGTGGCCAGCACCACCAGTGCCATCAACCGGCTCAGCGAAAGGCGGTTG
>JAYVYA010000069.1:0-1902 GCA_043784745.1 Hyphomicrobiales bacterium | reverse complement strand
GCTGTTGGCTTCCCATGCGGAGGAAAAACCCTGACTAAAAGTAGGTGGGATTGTTGACGGCGCGGCTTGAAAATTACCGCTGTTATCTTGCGGAAAAAGGTCCTGGATCATTGTGGCCCCTCCCCCGGCTGTAGCTGGCTACCATCATAAGCTGAATTATTGCCCCGCGCGCGCAACGCACCAAACCCCGCTGGCACAGAAGACCACGACGATTTGAACTGTTCCGCTGCCAGTTTGCGCTGGCCGAGATCAAGAACAAATTTAGGGCTTAGCCCCCTCATTGCGCCCGGAGTATATGGCGTTTCTTGCGTGATATAGACCCGTTCGCGGGGATCATCGCCGCCAGAGAAGATGTTATATTTTCCATCCCCGGCACTTTCCAGCCGGAAGCTGGTTCCAAACATCGACGGGCGAAGCTGCGCAACAGACAGGCTGGAACCATCCGCAGCCCTGGCCCCGGCCAGATCGGTATCCGTCAGCGTCTTCACCGCAGCATCCAGACCGCTCTGCCCCGCGCCATACCACGGCGGAAACACCTTGTTGCCCCGGAAGGTGGCAACGCCGCCCGTCACGCCATCTACAGCCGCATCCCAGCGCTTTTGATTGAACACTTGCGTTGTGTCATTGGCGCGAGCCGAGGCCGTGGCATAGAGCGCATTTGCCGCCGCCGTCACCGCCGCCCGCAACGGCTCACTGCCAAAGTCATTCGGCGGCATGGATTTTGCGAAAGCGTTCTCCTGATCCGCCGTCTTTGGCCCAAAGCGCGGTTCCGTTTTCAAAATGTCATTGCCGCGAATGACATCTTGCGCCACTTCCGGCGCGACCTTGTTGAGCATCCCGGCCACCGCAAACACCTGCCCGTCCCCTGGCTTCTGCCCGAGCGCGGAAAAAGTTGCCTGCCTCTGGCCTTCCGGCAAATTCGACAATGCGGTCATCAGTCCAATCTTTTGATCCGCCGTGCCGGTGGACAGGACGGACTGCACTTGCGGCAATTCCGTCTTGCCGAAGATCGACGTTGCCGGGTCTTGAGTGTGGGAAGCAATCACGCTGGCCACAGCGCTGCGCTGCGCAATGCCAGCCTGCACACTGGCAGGATCACCCATGTTCATTTCAACAGGCTGATTTTTGATCCAGCTATTATCCAGCGCTGCCCCGGCAGGATTATCCGACAGTTTTCGCACAAACGCATTGTGCGCGGTTTCAGCCGCCTTGCCGCCCATCTGCTGATAGACATCCGAACCTTGCGTCTGGTTGTGAATGTCATTGATGAGTGCCTGCGCCGATCCTTCCGGCATGTTGTTCAGCTTTTCCTGGGCAAATGCCATGCCGGACAATTGGGCATCGATGCGTTTCGGCTGGTCGCCAAAGCTGTCCGGGTATTGCTGCGCCATCTGGCGATAGACCACGAGGGAATTGCGGTCCGGCATCTCGTTATTGGCAATCGACCATTCGATACCTTTGCCAAGCTGTGCGCCGACCGATACCCGGTTGGATTGATCCGCTGCCTGTTGCCGCACCCACAAGGACGCCGCCCACGGGTTGTTGCGCAATTCATCCGGCGTGAACGGCGTGCCATTGGCCGACGGTGGACCAGCGGCGCTTTCCGGCGTTGCAGGCATTCCGGCCAGCTCGCCAAAGCGGCGGATGGTATTGAGCCGCCCGGTGTAATTATGCCCGCCAGCGGGGTTGCCGGACGTAAATCCTTGCGGTTGTTCAAACCGCATCTGTGCATCGGCAATCTGTTCCGGCGTCGTTGCCGCATTCAGCGCGGCACCCTCGGGGCGCGAGCGCAATTCCCGCAAGGCAAACCCGGCTTGCTGTTGCCAGCCCGGACTTTTGGCATTGCCATAATCCTGCATTGCCGCCAGTCGGACTCCATTGTGGCCGAACAGGCCATAGCCG
>JAYVYA010000068.1:0-5887 GCA_043784745.1 Hyphomicrobiales bacterium | reverse complement strand
AAAACTGGCCATGAATTCCTTCATTACGGCTGGAGTATCCCGCTCCGGATCGACCGAGATGAAAGCGGCGGCAATCTTGCGGTCCTTGCCCAGCCTGGCGAAAATCTGGCTGACGTCAAACAGGGTCGTCGGGCACACATCGGGGCAATGCGTATAGCCAAAAAACACCAGAAACGGTGCCCCGGCAAAATCAGCCTGCGTCATTATTCGCCCGTCCTGCGCTGTCAGGGCAAAGGGGCCGCCAATACCGGGCCCGGCAGAGGGCGTGGGCGGCGCGAGCAGCAGCACGGCGGCGACGGCGGCCAGCCCCAAAGCCAGCACGGCGGCGGGCAGCAGCCATCGGAAATTGAGACGGTCCATTGGATATCCCTAAAAACAGCTCCAGGCCATGGCCAGCCGGTCCAGAAACACGGCGGTGCCATAGCGCGCCCACAGCAGCAGCGCCGCTACAAACAGCAAACCGAAGCCGCCGGTTGCCAGCCCGGCAGGCGAGGCCAAGCGGCGCAGGCCGCCTGGGGCGGCTGGAAGCGCGGGGTGGAGGGCGGGTTTGTCAATCATTATGCAGAGCATAGCCGGTTTTGCGCAGCGGGGGAATCCCTATTGCGCAGCCCGCCTCAAATCACATTACGCTCCAGCAGCCGCTGCCCGCAGGCCAGCCGCCCGCAATCATATTCCGCCAGGTCCAGCGTGCGGAAATGCCCGTGCACCATCAATTCGGCCAACCCGCGCCCGATGGCGGGGGCATGCTGCAGGCCGTGGCCGGAAAACCCCGCAGCGATGAAAGCGTTGGAAAGGCCGGGGATGAGGCCTGCCAGCGCATTATGGTCAAACTCGTTCATGTCATAATGTCCGGCCCAGGCCCTTCCGGGGCGAATGGTCTCGAAGGCGGGGACGCGCTCTGCCAGCGCCGGCCAGATGATGTCCTCAAACAGGGGCCAGTCCACCTCAAAATCATCCGCCTCCGGCTCGCCCGCATCGTCTGGTGACACGCCGCAGATGTAGCCCTCGCCTTCGGGGCGGACATAGATTCCGGACGGGTCCACCAGCAGTGGAAAATTCGCCAGTTTTTCGCGCGCAGAAAAGGTGAAAACGCAACGCTTGCGGGCAAATACCGGAATGTCAAACCCTGCCATGGCGGCGATTTTGCGCGCGCCCGCCGCCCCCGCCATATTGGCAAACATGCCGCAATTGACCCGGCTGCCATCAGCCAGCCTTGCGGCTTGAACCTTGCCCCCCGCACAGTCCAGCCCCGTCACTTCGCCATGCAGAAAGGTCACGCCCAGCGACCGCGCCTTGCGGCGAAAAGCCTGCATCAGCCCGTAACCGTCAAACCAGCCCTCGCCCGTGACGCCACAGGCTCCGGCGCCTATGCCGGAGGTGTTCAGCCAGGGAAATTTTTGAGCCAGTTCGCTGGCCGACAGCAACGCTATATCTGCACCCTCTGCGTGCTGGACCGCATGGTTTGCCTGCAAGATTTCCCGGCCCTCCGGGCTGGCAAGCGTCAGGTAGCCCCCCTCCCGCAGGCTGACCGCCGGGCGCTCCCCCTCCACCGCCAGAATATCGCCAATATCTCGCAAAAACCGGATGCCAAACAGCGAGGCGCGGATGTTGACGGCGCTGGAAAATTGCTGGCGGATACCGCTGGCCGACAGCGCGCTGGCGGCTGTGAGGTAGGCAGGGTCCCGCTCCACCACCATGATGCGGCCCTTGAAGGCGGGATCAGCGGCGATGAAACAGGCCAGAGCGCTGCCCATGACAGCGCCGCCGGCGATGAGAATGTCGGGGGTGAAACGAACCATTACCCAGCAGGCGTCACAGTCGCCAAGTTCAAGTGCTGTAGCATTTCTGCTGCCCGAAGGGCATGTTTGTCTGCACGCGCCATGGCTGGTTTCTCCGGACTGGCCTAATGATACCATAGCCAGCCGGGGAAGGAACTGCTTTTGTAACGCACCCGTTCCCGCCAGCCGAAAGCCCCGCCATGCCCCCGCCCCTGCACAACAAGACCGCC
This sequence comes from Hyphomicrobiales bacterium, assembly GCA_043784745.1. Taxonomy (GTDB): domain Bacteria; phylum Pseudomonadota; class Alphaproteobacteria; order Rhizobiales; family Beijerinckiaceae; genus JAYVYA01. Next base: position 3,879 of record JAYVYA010000068.1, on the reverse strand, counting down.
ATTGTCACCGGTGCCAGCGCCGGCATTGGCCTGGCCTGCGCGCAGCGCTTCGCTCGTGATGGTGCCAACGTTGTGCTCGCCGATATTGATGCGGCGCGCGGCGAGGCGGCTGCGGCGGCGCTGGTGAAAGACGGTTTCTCCGCCACCTTCATCCGGACCGATGTGCGCGAGCGCGGCGCTTTCGAGGCGCTGTTTGCAGAGACCGTCGCGCTTTACGGCGGGCTGGATATCATGCTGTCCAACGCCGGTATTGCCGAATCCGTGCCGTTTCTGGAGATTTCGGACGAGCAATACGAGCGCACGCTGTCGATCAACCTGCGTTCGGCTTTCATCGGCGGCCAGCTGGCGGCGCGCCAGATGGTGAAACAGGGGCGCGGCGGCATCATCATCAACATGTCCTCGGTCAATGCGCTGCTGGCGATTCCGGGGCTGGTCGCCTATGCCATTTCCAAGGGCGGCATCAACCAGCTGACAAAGGTGATGGCGATGGAACTGGCTCCCTTCAAAATCCGCGTGAACGCCATCGGCCCGGGGACGATTTTGACCGAACTGGCAAGGAAAGCCGTGCTCGGCAACGAGGAAGCCCGCCGCAAGGTACTGTCCCGCACCCCGATGGGGCGCGGCGGCGAGCCGGAGGAAGTGGCGGGGGTGGCGGCGTTTCTGGCCGGGCCGGATTCGTCGTATATCACTGGGCAGACAATTTATCCCGACGGGGGGAGACTGGCGCTGAATTATACGGTGGCGGTGGAGGGGTAAGTGTCAATGAAGAAGGTTCCCGTTTGGAAATGGCCAGATTAAAGCCTCCCCTTCCGGGGCAGCGCAACCTTGTTGCGCATCCCCCCCTTCCGCCCTAAAGCTTCGCCAGCTATTTTCGTCCGCTCCGCAACGACGGCGCGGGCCTCCCACCCCCGAAAGCCCCCATGCCATGCGCCCCTCCAAACGCCTTCCCGATGTCCTGCGCAATGTTACCCTGGAGCGCAATGTCGCCCGCTATGCCGAAGGCTCCTGCCTGGTCAAATTCGGCGACACGCATGTTTTGTGCACCGCTTCGCTGGAGGACAAGCCACCGATGTGGCTGCGCGGGCAGGGGCGCGGGTGGGTGACGGCGGAATATGCCATGCTGCCGCGCGCCACCAACACCCGCACCAGACGGGAGTCGACCTCGGGCAAGCCCTCCGGCCGCACCCAGGAAATCCAGCGCCTGATTGGCCGCAGCCTTCGCGCCGTCACCAATTTGCAAGCTTTGGGCGAGCGGGCGATCACCATTGACTGCGATGTGCTGCAGGCCGATGGCGGCACCCGCACGGCGGCGATTACCGGGGCCTGGGTGGCGCTGCATGATTGCCTGAAATGGATGCGGGGCCGCTCGATTATTCGTGACAACCCGCTGAAAGACCATGTCGCCGCCATTTCCTGCGGCATTTATCAGGGCATTCCGGTGCTGGACCTTGATTATGCCGAGGACAGCGTCGCCGATACCGACGCCAATTTCGTCATCACCGGCACCGGCGGCCTCGTGGAGGTGCAGGCGACGGCGGAGGCCGCCCCGTTCAGTGAGGCGGAACTGACGGCGCTGCTGAGCCTGGCGCGCGGCGGCGTGGCGCATCTCGTCGAATTGCAAAAAGCGGCGGTGGCGTGAGATGGCGCGGCGGATGACGGGCAAACTGGTGCTGGCCACGCACAACAAAGGCAAGCTGTGGGAAATGCGGGCGTTGATGGCCCCGTTTGGCGTTGAAGTGGTGTCGGCGGGCGAACTTGGCCTGCCCGAGCCGGAGGAAACCGGTACCAGCTATATCGAAAACGCCCGCATCAAGGCGTGGGCGGCAGTCAAGGGGTCGGGCCTGCCGGCCTTGTCGGATGACAGCGGCCTCGGGGTCGAGGCACTGGACGGCGCACCGGGCGTCTATTCCGCCGACTGGGCGGGCGAGCCGCGGGATTTTGGCCGGGCGATGGATCTGGTGGAAGCGATGCTGCGCAAGGCCGGTGCCCTTGGCCCGCCCGCGCCCCGCGCCGCCTTCCATTCGACGCTGGTGCTGGCCTGGCCCGACGGCCATGAGGAAGTGTTTGAGGGCCGCATCGACGGCGGATTGGTGTTTCCCCGCCGGGGCGACAAGGGCTTTGGCTATGACCCGATGTTTTTGCCGGATGGCTCGGATTTGACTTTTGGCGAGATGATGGCGGAGGTGAAAAATGCCGTGCCAGCGGATGGCTCCGAGCCGCTGTCCCACCGGGCGCGGGCGTTTGTGAAGTTGCGGGAGGCGTGCTTGCGGGGGGAGTAAGTCAGGAATCATCTTGTAACTGGCTTGATTAACCAATCAGATTGGCAATGTGATCCACAAACTCCGTTGCATCTTCCAGAGCGCGGGTTGCGCGCTCTGCCGAAATTTCTATCCCCGGCCCGGTTTCATAGTCGGCAATTGCTTTGAGGTTTCCAGCCTGTCGCCATATGTGGTCCGCAGAGCCGCCTGGAAACGGCTGAGGTTCTGATCGCCGGTTGCGTGTATGTCCATTGGCGCAAACTAGCACTATTGTGAAAACGCCAGCCCCCATTGCCGCGCCAGCCCGTCGAGCGGGCGGAAGCTGAAGCGCACCTCGTGCTGGCCTGGCGGCACGGCGACGGCGCGGAACATCACATTGGCCCGCAGCACAGGGGCAGGCTTGCCATCCACGGTCGCAAACCAGCCGGGGTGCCAGGTGTCAAACAACACCACCCAGCCGCCATCCGGCGCATCGGCGGTCACGACAACTTCCGTATTGCGGTAGCTGCTGATCGTGGCAGTGCCTTTGGCTGGCGTGGACGCGGGGCCGGGGGCTGGCGCTTCCAGCAACATCGTTTCCCGGTAATCCACCTCTGGCCAGTCCCCGGTCTTCACCAGCCCGGCGAAATCAGCTGCCACCGCTGTGCCTGCCAGCACCACGCGGGGCAGGGCCCGGGGGTTTTCATAAATCCAGGCATCGCGGGTGCGGGCGATGAACTCCAGATCGCCAGGGCGAAACTGGTGGTCCAGTTGCTCCACCGGCACGCCAGTCGTGACAAAGCGCAGGCCCAGCATGTCGGCCAGCGGCGAGCGGTAGCGCGAAAACAGCGGCGAAAACTGGCGCTGGTCAGGGATAGCCACGTGGTCCCCAGCGCCTGTCGCACCGGCAAACCAGGCGAGGCGCACCGGATTATAGCCCAGCGTATGCTCCAGCCTGTGAATCATGCCAAGGTTGGGCCAGTGGAAATCAATCGCCGCCAGCTCCACCCGGTCCCGCCGCGTCCCGTTATCGACCACATTCCCGCGCAAAAATGTCAGCGTGGCATTGTCACTGTCCGGGCGCAGAACCTCGAACATTTTGGGTGGCAAAGCGGTGGATTCATTGGGGCCATTGTTGATCGCAAGGTCCAGCGTGGTGAAGCTGGCGACCAATGCCAATGCCGCTCCCGGCCAGCGCCGCAGCATTGCCAGCGCCAGGCCCGCCGCGCCAGCAAAGCCAATGGACAGGAGAATGTGCGGCCATGCCAGCCCGAATGTGCCCTTTGCAACAGCCAGCAGCGCCGCACCGGCAAACACCAGCGCCACCAGCAGGCCCAGCGCCAGGGCTTGCGGGCCAGCCAGCAGCCGCTGTGGCGCGGTGCACCAGCGGTGCACGGCATATCCGCCGAGCAGCGCGAAGATCAGGCCGATGGGAAAAGTTGCATCTGCCGGGCGCCGGAACAGGTCCGCGCCGGGCAGGTAAAACATTTGCCGGAACAAAGGTGTGTAGCGGCCAAGGGCGTAAACCAGCAGGGCGGCCAGCGCGAGGCACAGGAAGCGCACCGTCCGCTCCCGCCACAACCCGCTGGCAAAGGCCAGCGCCAGGACCGCCAGCAGGGGCAGGGCACCCGCGTAGACATCG
>JAYVYA010000067.1:0-2175 GCA_043784745.1 Hyphomicrobiales bacterium | reverse complement strand
CCAACCTGCACACCATCGTCTATCTCTCCACCATCGGCGTTTACGGCGATCATGGCGGGGCTTGGGTGGACGAGGATACGGTGCCGGTTCCCCGTTCCGCCCGCAGCATTGAGCGGCTGAAAACCGAGAATGACTGGCTGGCGCTGGGAACCGAAAGTGGCAAGGCGGTGCATATTCTCCGCCTCGCGGGGATTTATGGTCCCGGCCAGAACGCGCTGGAAAATCTGCGCGCCGGAACGGCCCGGCGACTGATCAAGCCCGGCCAGGTGTTTAACCGCATCCATGTCGAAGATATCGCCCTGGCCATTGCCGCCGCTTTCCGCCACCCGGTGGGCGGTGTCTGGAATGTCGGGGATGACGAGCCCGCGCCGCCGCAGGACGTGATTGCCTTTGCCGCCGGGCTTTTGGGCCTGCCCGTACCGACGGGGCAGGATTTCGCCACCGCAGAACTGTCCGCGATGGCGCGCAGCTTTTACAGTGAGAACAAGCGGGTCTCCAATAAACGTCTGCGCGAGGTGCTGGGGGTGGAACTGGCCTATCCAACCTACAGGGAAGGGATTGGAGCGCTGGCGGGGGAGATGGACCGCGAACCTTCAGGTTCGCAAGTCAAATGAGGTCAGTCTTTGGCTCATACATGCGAACCTGAAGGTTCGCGCGGCGCTCCGGCCTCCTCATGGCCATATTCCCTGCATCAGGCGACCGCCGCTGCCAATACCGCCCGCTTCCCGGATAAAGAATTGCTTTAGCCCCGGCATCCGGTCCACCAGCCCCAGCCCCAAGCCCCGCGCCATGCGCAGCGGCGTGAAATCATTGCTAAACAACCGGTTGAGCACGTCGGTGGCGGCGGCCATGGTCAGCGTGTCAAACCGGCGCTGGCGCTGGTAGGCTTCCAGCATGTCATCCGCGCCAATATCGAGGCCCAGTTGCGCCTGAGCGCAAATCACCTCGGCCAGCGCCGCCACATCGCGCAAGCCAAGGTTGAGGCCTTGCCCGGCAATGGGATGGATGACATGGGCCGCATCACCCATCACGGCAAAACGCGGCGCCACCAGTTTTCGGGCGATTTGCAGGCTGAGCGGAAAGGCCCGGGGGCGATCCAGCAACTGCATTTCACCCAGATGAAAGCCCATGCAGGCCTGAACCTCACCGACAAATTCGGTATCCGGCAAGGCAAGAATGCGCAAGGCATTGTCGGTTGACCGGGTCCAGACGATGGAAATGCGATTGCCGGACAGGGGCAGCACGGCAAACGGACCGTCAGGCAAAAAATGCTCTTCCGCCCGGCCCTCATGCGGGTTCACATGGGCGAGCGTGGCGACCACGCCCGATTGCCGGTAGGGCCAGCCGGTCACCGCCAGCCGCATCCGTGTCCGCAAGCGGGACTTGCCACCGTCCGATGCCACCAGCAAGTGGCCGGTTCGGGTCGTGCCGTCAGCGAGCTGTGCATTAATCCGGCCCGGTTCTGGAGCGGCATTGTCAATGGCACTGGCGATAAAATGTGTGCCCGCTTCCTGTGCTGCCTGCATCAGCCCGGCGGCAAGCAAATGGTCCTCCACCATATGGGCAAAGGGCTCGCCCGGCGCGATATCGCCGCCAAATTGCAGGTAAGCCGGACGCACTGCATCGTGCTGGCGCGAATCGGTGATGACCATGGAGCGGATCGGCTGCGCTTGCGCCGCAACGGCCCCCCAAATTCCCAAAGCCTCAAACATCCGGCGCGGGCCGGCCGCTATAGCCGAGGCGCGGCCTGCGGGGCGGGGCAAATTGATGGCGGGATCACAAACCGTGACGTTAATGGCCGGGCCAAGACCGCGCTTGAGCGCCAGCGCCAGCGCCAGGCCAGGAATGCCTGCGCCGGCTATGCTGATGTTCTGCGGGGATGCGGCGGGCATGGGCAGTTGCTCCAGGTTGAAAAGAATATAGGGCGGGCGGGGGTAGGGCGGCAACCGGCCAATCGACGTGGGCTGCCTTTCACCGATCCATTCCTTGCCATCGGCCGCTCGCTCCCCTATAGACGCCCATCGTGCCCGCTCCTGACACCCCTGGAGGCGAAGGGCATGATTAACCCTAGAAGGACGGCGGAGAAGTACCTGACCGGCTACGTCGTCGAGAAGTCCCTCAGCGTGGACAACATCTTTGTGATCGCGATGATCTTCGGCTTCTTCGCGGTGCCGC
>JAYVYA010000066.1:0-12326 GCA_043784745.1 Hyphomicrobiales bacterium | reverse complement strand
TGCCACCCGCCTCAAAATCGCCTGTGCCGGGCGGCAATACAGCGTCCGCCTGCCGCTGGCCGGCCTGTTCCAGACGGCCAACGCCCTCGTCGCGGCAGGCCTGTGCATGGCCACCGGCGGCCCGGTTGCGGCGGTGCTGGACGCGCTGGAGCACCTCACCGGCGCGCCGGGACGGCTGGAGCATGTCGGCACCCACGAGCGCGGCCAGATTTTTGTCGATTATGCCCACAAGCCCGACGCCCTCGCCAAGGCCTTGCAGGCTTTGCGGCCCTTCGTGCGCAAATCGCTGATTGTCGTCATGGGTTGCGGCGGCGACCGGGATCCCGGCAAGCGGCCAATCATGGGCCAGATTGCCACCGAAAATGCCGATGTCGTGATCGTTACCGATGACAATCCGCGCTCGGAAAACCCCGCCACCATCCGCGCCGCCATTCTGGCCAAGGCCCCGGACGCGCTGGAAATCGGCGACCGCGAGCAGGCGATCCGCACCGCCATCCGGATGCTGAGCGAGGATGATTTGCTGTTGATAGCCGGAAAAGGCCATGAGACGGGCCAAATTGTCGGCGACAAGGTGCTCCCGTTCTCCGATCATGGCGTGGTCGCACAGGTGCTGAAGGAATTGCGCAAATGACGGCTTTGCCGCTGATCGATGAACCCTTGTGGTCCGGCCTTGGCCTCGTTGCTCCCCTGCAGGCACGGATGCGCGGGCGGGTGCCCGCCGGCGTGCGCGGCATTTCGATTGATACGCGCACCCTGCAGCCCGGCGACCTGTTCTTCGCCATCAAGGGCGAGAATTCCGACGGCCACACCCATCTGGGCCAGGCCTTCACCAATGGTGCGGCAGCGGCGGTGGTGGATGAAGACCATGCCGAAGCCCCCAATGCCACCGGCCCGGTCTATGTCGTGAAGGATGTGCTGGCCGCGATGGAAAACTTGGGCCGCGCCGCCCGCGCCCGCAGCACGGCGCGCATTGCCGCCGTCACCGGCTCGGTGGGCAAGACCTCGACCAAGGAGGCTCTGGCACTGGTGCTGAGCGATGCCGGGCCAACCCATGCCTCCACCGCTTCCTACAACAACCATTGGGGGGTGCCGCTGACGCTGGCCCGCATGGCCGGGGCCGCCCGGTATGGTGTGTTCGAAATCGGCATGAACCATGCCGGCGAGATCACCCCGCTGGTGGCGCTGGTCCGGCCCCATGTCGCCATCATCACCACTATCGCCCCGGTGCATCTGGCCCAGTTCAGTGGCATTGAGGCGATTGCCGCCGCCAAGGCCGAGATTTTTACCGGAATCGTCAAGGGCGGGGTCGCCATCCTCCACCGCGACATTGCCCAGTGGGGCCAGTTGCAGAAAGCCGCCAATGCCGCCGGCATTCGCCATGTCCTGGGCTTTGGCTCCAGCAAGGAAGCCGATGCCCGCATTACCAGCATTGATGTGTTTCCCGAGGGCACCTATGTTGAAGCCGAGGTGCTGGGCCAGTCGTTGCGCTACCGCATGGCCGCCCCCGGCAAGCATTTTGCCGAAAATTCGCTTGCTGTGCTGCTCGCCGCCCGCGCCATGGGGCTGGATCTGGTCAAGGCCGCCAAAAGCCTGGAGCATTTCCGCCCGCCAGCCGGGCGTGGCCACCGCATTGTATTGCGCCTTCACCATGGCGAGGCAACCCTGATTGACGAGAGCTATAATGCCAACCCCGCCTCAATGCGCGCCGCGCTGGAAGTGCTCGGGGCCCTGCCCGTGACCGGCGAGGGGCGGCGCATCGCCGTGCTGGGCGACATGCTGGAACTGGGGCCGGACGAGAAAAGGCTGCACGCCGAAATCAGCGGTGCCATCAGCCGCAACAAGATTGACGTGGTTTTCGCCGCTGGCCCGATGATGCGGCAATTGTATGCACTGCTGCCCAAGCAACGCCGCGGTGCCTGGTTTGCCACCGCCGCCGAGCTGGAAGCCGCCATCGTCCCGGTATTGGTGCCTGGCGACGTGATCATGATCAAAGGCTCGAATGGCTCAAGGATGGGGCCGCTGGCCAAGGCCCTCGCCACGCATTTCTCAAGTGCCCGCCCCATTCTTTCGGGCGAAATCCTGCCACGCATTGCCTGAGGCCATTGATGCTCACTTTCCTGCAATATTTTTCCAGCACGTTCGGCCCCTTCAATGTGTTCAAATACATTACTTTCCGGGCGGGGCGGGGCGACGGCGACCGCCTTGCTGCTGGTGATGTTCTTTGGCCCCGCCATCATCGCCTCGCTGCGCATCCGCCAGGGCAAGGGCCAGCCGATCCGCCTCGACGGGCCAGAATCGCATTTGCTGAAAAAGGGCACGCCGACCATGGGCGGCCTGATGATTCTGGCCGGGGTGGTGGCATCCTCGCTGCTCTGGGCCGACCCGCGCTCGCCCTTCCTGTGGATTGTGATGTTCGTCACCCTCGCTTTCGGCGGCATCGGCTTTTACGACGATTACCTGAAAGTGACCAAGCAATCACACCACGGATTCTCCGGCAAGGCGAGACTGGCGAGCGAGGCCGGCATTGCCCTGATTGCCTGCTATCTCATGATGAGTGTCGATTTATGGCCGCGCGGCGGCGTCACTGATCTCAGCGGTTTCCTGCACGCTTTGGCCCTGCCCCTGACAGAAACAACCCGCCATGCTGCCTGGCTGGCTTTGCCCTTCAACAAGGGCTTTGTCGCCTATCTCGGCTTGGGCTTTCTGATATTTGGGGCCGTCGTCATTGTCGGCGCGGGCAATGCGGTGAATTTCACCGACGGACTGGACGGGCTGGCGATTGTGCCGGTGATGATAGCCGTCGGCACCTTCGGCATCATCGCCTATGTCGTCGGCAATGTCGTCTCCGCGTCCTATCTCGGCATTAATTATGTCAGCGGCACGGGTGAGTTGATTGTGGTCGCCGGGGCGGTGATCGGCGCGGGCCTCGGCTTCCTGTGGTTCAACGCCCCGCCCGCCTCGATTTTCATGGGGGATACCGGTTCGCTGGCGCTGGGTGGCATGCTGGGTACCATTGCGGTGGCCATCAAGCATGAGGTGGTGCTGGTTGTGGTTGGCGGTCTGTTTGTGGTTGAGGCCATCTCGGTGATCATTCAGGTGGGCTATTACAAGCGCACCGGCAAGCGCATCTTCCTCATGGCCCCGATCCACCACCATTTCGAGAAGCTGGGCTGGTCGGAAAGCCAGATTGTCATCCGCTTCTGGATCATCGCCTTCGTGCTGGCCCTGCTGGGCCTTGCCACGCTGAAAGTGCGGTAGACATGACGCCGGTCACCTCGTTCCGGGGCAAGAAGGTTGCGCTGTTTGGCCTTGGCGGATCGGGGCTGGCAACAGCGCGCGCGCTGCTGGCGGGCGGCGCGCAGGTGGCCGCGTGGGATGATGGCGAGGCGGGGCGGGCCAGGGCGGCGGCGGAAGGGATTGCGCTGGTTGACCTGCGCACGGCGGATTTCGCCGGTTTTGCAGCACTGGTCCTCTCGCCCGGCGTGCCTCTGACCCATCCTGCACCGCATTGGGCGGCGGCCAGGGCGCTTGCGGCGGGTGTGGTGATTATCGGCGATATCGAGCTGTTTTGCCGCGAGCGGGCGGCGATTGCCCCCGGCTCGCCGTTTGTGGCCATCACCGGCACCAACGGCAAATCTACCACCACGGCGCTGCTGGCCCATATCCTCGCCAGCGCCGGACGGAATGTGGCCATGGGCGGCAATATTGGCGTGGCCATTCTCGATTTGCCGCCTCCCGCCATGGACCGCATTCATGTGATCGAATGTTCATCGTTCCAGATTGACCTTGCGCCGTCGCTGCGGCCCACGATTGGTATTCTGACCAATGTGACGCCAGACCATCTCGACCGGCATGGAGATATGACCAATTACGCGGCGATCAAGGCGCGGCTGGTCCAGGCGTCGGATTTCGCCATCGTCGGCACCGACGATGATTATTCCAGCGCCATCCCGCTGACCGCCGGCGTCACGATTTCGGCACGCAAGCCGGTCGCCGACGGTGTCTATTTCCAGGCTAATGACCTCTGGCTGGCAAGGCCTGGGGCAAAGCCGGAAAGCATTGCCAGTCTCGCGGGGGCCGGTGCCTTGCGGGGCGCGCACAATGGCCAGAATGCGGCGGCGGCAGCGGCGGCAGCTCTCCATCTGGGGATTTCGGCGCAGCAGATTGCGACGGGGATGCAGACCTTCCCCGGCCTGAAACACCGGATGGAACAAGCGGGCCAGCTGGGCAAAGTCCTGTTCATCAATGATTCCAAAGCCACCAATGCCGATTCCACGCAGAAGGCCATGCTGTCCTTCGACGACATGTTCCTGATCCTCGGCGGCAAGCCGAAAGAGGGCGGGATTGAAAGCCTGCGCCCGCTGTTTCCAAAAATCCGCAAGGCCTACCTGATTGGCTCGGCCAGCGATGAATTCGCCGGAACGCTCGGCCCCGTGCCGCATGAATTCTGCGGAACGCTCGACAGGGCGGTGGCCGCTGCCGCCCGTGATGCCGCCGCCTCGGATGCTCGCGAACCGGTGGTGCTGCTGTCGCCCGCCTGCGCGTCTTACGACCAGTTCGCCAATTTCGAAGGGCGGGGCGATTATTTCCGCGCCCTTGTCCAGTCCGTCATCGCAGCCGGGGAGAAGAACCAATGATCTCGCGCACCGAAAAATCCTTTTTCGCCGACTGGTGGTGGACGGTGGACCGCTGGCTGCTGTCGGCCATTCTGGCCATGATGGTTCTGGGGCTGGTCATCGCCATGGCGGCCTCGCCGCCGGAGGCAGAGCGTCTCAACCTGCCGATTTTCTTTTTCGTCCACAAGCACGTGCAATGGCTGATCCCCTCCTCCCTTGCGATGATTGCCGTGTCGATGATTTCACCGCGCTGGGTCCGGCGCTCCTCGCTGCTGCTGTTCATCGCCGCCATGGGGCTGATAGTGCTGGCGCTGATGTTTGGCCAGGAGGTCAAGGGATCGAGGCGCTGGATTTTCGGCGTCCAGCCGTCGGAATTCGTCAAATGCGCCTTTGTGGTGCTCGCCGCCTGGGCGTTTGCCGAGGGCGGGCGCCGCAAGGATGTGCCGGGCAATCTGCTTGCCATCCTGATCCTGCCCGCCACCATCATCCCCCTTATCCTGCAGCCGGACATTGGCCAGACCATGCTGGTCTCCATGGTCTGGGCGGCCCTGTTCTTTATGGCCGGAGTCCACTGGTTCTGGGTGTTTGGCCTTGGCGGCGCTGGCATGGGCGGGCTGTTTCTGGCCTATAAATTCCTGCCCCATGTGCGCGGTCGCATCCTGGCTTTTCTGGAGCCGGCCTCGGCGGGCGGGGCGACCAATTCCTTTCAGGTGGAGACCGCGCTCGATTCATTCACGACCGGCGGCTGGCTCGGCAAGGGGCCGGGCGAGGGCGTCATCAAGCGGATTTTGCCCGACAGCCATACTGATTTTGCCTTTGCGGTGGCGGGCGAGGAATTTGGCATCATCGCCTGCCTGTGTCTGGCCGGGCTGTTTGCCTTTATCGTGCTGCGCGGCCTGCTGCTGGCCTCGCGCAACGAGGACCCGTTCTGCCGCTTTGCTGCCGCTGGCCTCGTCATCCTCTTCGGCATCCAGAGTTGCATCAACATTGCCGTCAACCTGCATCTGATCCCCGCCAAAGGCATGACATTGCCGTTCATCTCCTACGGCGGCTCCTCGATGCTGGCGATGGCGATTGGCATGGGCTTTCTGCTCGCTGTCACCCGCCAGCGCCCGCGCTCGGAGGTTTTTGTGCGGGAGATGAGGCCAGCTGTGCCTGGCGGATTGCCCGCATGAGCCAGGACCGTCCCATCCTGCTCTGCGCCGGCGGCACCGGCGGCCATCTGTTTCCGGCTGAAGCGCTGGCGGTGGCTCTGGCCAAACGCGGGGCCATCGTCGAATTGGCCACCGATGACCGCGCCCTGAAATATGGCGCGCAATTCCCCGCCCGCGCCATCTACGCCATCACCTCCGCCACACCCACTGGCGGCTCCGTGCTGTCCAGGGCGAGTGCCGCCCTCATGCTGGCGCGCGGCACGGTCTCGGCATTTTTCCTGCTGGGGCGGATCAAGCCGCGCGTCGTCGTCGGCTTTGGCGGCTACCCCACCGTGCCGCCACTGCTGGCTGCGAGCCTGCGCGGCATCCCCACCCTTCTGCACGAGCAGAATGCCGTCATGGGCCGGGCCAACCGCTTCCTCGCCCGGCGGGTCAAAGCCATTGCCACCGGCTTTCCCGAACTGGGCGGTGTCGATGCGGCGATTCGCGCCAAGGCGCACCACACCGGCAATCCCGTCCGCCCGGCAGTGCTGGCGGCGGCAGAGATACCCTGTCCCGGGTTTGACGATGGCAAGCTGCGCCTGCTGGTGACCGGCGGCTCGCAGGGCGCGCGTGTCATGTCCGATATTGTGCCGATGGCGATCGAGTTGCTCGCGCCCGAAGCCCGCGCCCGACTGGTATTGGTGCAGCAGGCGCGCGGCGAGGATGAAGCGCGGGTTTCCGCCATCTATTCCCGGCTGGGACTGGATTTCGAGGTCAAGCCGTTTTTTGCCGATTTGCCGGTGCGGCTGGCGCAGGCGCATCTGGTGATTGCGCGCTCGGGTGCTTCCACCGTCTCCGAATTGGCCGTCATTGGCCGGCCCGCCATCCTCGTGCCCTTCCCCTTCGCGCTTGACAATGACCAGGCGGCCAATGCAGCGGAACTGGCCAAGACCGGGGCTGTTACCGTCATCAAGCAAGCCGAATTCACAGCTATCTGGCTCGCCGCCCAGCTTGCGCAGGCCCTGAATGCGCCGGAAGCCTTGAAAAGCCGCGCTTTGGCTGCCAGACAGGCTGGTATCGCCGATGCGGCGGAGCGGCTGGCGGATCTGGTGATGCAGGTGGGCGCATAAGGCGTAATGCCTGCCGCGGACCTTCTCCCGTGAAAGACGGGAGAAGGGTTCACTTTCACAGATTTGAGATTATTTCGGAGACCCATTAGATGAAACTGCCACGCGAACTTGGCCCCATTCACTTTGTCGGCATTGGCGGCATTGGCATGTCTGGCATCGCCGAAGTGCTGATCAACCTTGGCTACCGCGTGCAGGGATCGGATACTTCCGAGAATGCCAATGTCAAGCGCCTGCGCGACAAGGGCGCGACCATCCATATCGGCCAGCGGGCGGAGAATTTGGGTGCCGCCGAAGTCGTGGTGGTGTCCACCGCCATCCGCCGCGACAATCCCGAACTGCTGGCAGCGCGCGAAAAGCGACTGCCGGTGGTGCGCCGGGCCGAAATGCTGGCCGAGCTGATGCGCTTGCGCCAGTGCGTCGCCATTGCCGGCACCCATGGCAAGACCACCACCACCTCGCTGGTGGCCACACTGCTGGATGCGGGCGGTCTGGACCCCACCGTCATCAACGGCGGCATTATCAACGCTTATGGCACCAATGCCCGGCTTGGCGCGGGTGAATGGATGGTGGTGGAGGCGGACGAGAGCGACGGCACCTTCCTGAAACTGCCCGCCGATGTCGCGATTATCACCAACATCGACCCCGAGCATCTCGACCATTTCGGCACGTTCGACAAGATCAAGGACGCCTTCCGTGCCTTTGTCGAGAATCTGCCGTTCTACGGCTTTGCCGTCATGTGCCTCGACCACCCCACCGTGCAGGAGCTGGTCGGCAAAATTGAAGACCGCCGGGTGATCACTTATGGCGAAAACCCGCAAGCTGACGTCCGCCTGTTTGGCATTGACCTGGCCGGCGGCGTGTCGAAATTCTCGGTGCTGATCCGGGACCGCAAGACGGGCGTGGAGCATGCGCTGGACAATCTGGTGATGCCGATGCCCGGCCACCACAACGCCCTCAACGCCACCGCCGCCATTGCCGTAGCGCATGAGCTGGGCATGAGCGCCAGCCAGATTCGCACCGCGCTGGCCGGTTTCAGCGGCGTCAAGCGCCGCTTTACCCGCACCGGCGAGTGGAACGGTGCGCAAATTTTTGACGATTACGGCCACCACCCGGTAGAGATCTCAGCGGTGCTGCGGGCTGCCCGTGCCTCCACCAGAGGCCAGGTCATCGCCATCGTCCAACCGCACCGCCATACCCGCCTGCAATCCCTGTTTGACCAGTTCGCCACCTGCTTTAACGATGCCGACGCGGTGATTGTCGCCGATGTCTATTCGGCCGGTGAAGCCCATATTCCCGGCGCTGACCGCGAGGCGCTGGTCGGGGCCATCAAGGCCCACGGGCACAGGCAGGTGATGAGCCTTTCCCGCCCCGAAGACATTGCCCCGCTGGTGCGCTCGCTGGCGCAGCCGGGGGATTATGTGGTGTTTCTGGGGGCAGGCAACATCACCCAATGGGCGTATGCGCTGCCGGGGCAGCTGGCGGAGGCGGGAGCGTAGGACTATTCAAAGGCTTGTAAAATTTTGGTAAGACAGTAAGGTGTAAGTCCGATACGCCGATGGAGATTTTGGGATGCCGCTCGCCGCAACAAAATTTGTTTCGTCAAAATTGTCAGTCAAGGGCCAGACGGTTCTGCCACGGGAGGTTCGTGAGCGTCTGAAACTGTCGCCCGGCGATACGGTGCGCTATGCAATTGATAAAGATGGCGTCCATCTGGCCAAATTAGCCGTTGAAGAGGACGATCCGTTTATTGCATTCACTGAATGGTCCAGCCCGGAAGATGAGGCCGCTTTTGCCAACCTCTGACCTGGCATATTCCTGCGGCGACATTGTCGTGGTGCCATTTCCGTTTTCTGACCGGCTGGCGGAAAAGCGTCGGCCTGCACTGGTCGTATCTGGTGCCGATGTAGCGGCGGAAGGCCTTTTTTGGGTGGTTATGATCACAACTTCACCGCAACGGGGCGGTGGTTTCAGCATACCGGTGGACGTCACCGATCTCTCAGGATTGCACGTGCCATCCTTCGTTCGACCAACCAAGATCACTTCCATCGAAGCCCGCCGCATTCTGCGCAGTGTCGGATCGATGGAGGCCGACAAGCTTGCGGACGTATTGTCTTGCGTTCGCGCATTTATCGGGCCAGGCAAGTCATGACCGCAACACCGAATGGCAACACGCTCTTTTATGGCGACAATCTCGCCGTGTTGCGGGCTGCCCGTGCCATGATCCTGCGCTACCAAATGCTCCGAAGGCCCCCATGACCCACCCCGATATCACCCCCGCCCTGCGCGAAAAAATGCCGGCCTTGCGGGGCTCCCTCACCGCCAACCAGCCGATGGCCGCCATCACCTGGTTCCGCGTCGGCGGCCCGGCGCAGGTGTTGTTTTCTCCGGCGGACGAGGACGATCTGGCGCTGTTCCTGAGGGCGCTGCCAGAGGAAATCCCGGTCTGTGTCATTGGCCTTGGCTCCAACCTCATCGTGCGCGATGGCGGCATTCCCGGCGTGGTGATCCGGCTGGGCGGCAAGGCCTTTGGTTCAGTGACGATGGAAGCGGGCCACAAAGTCCGCGCCGGCACCGCCGCCCCCGACATGCGCGTGGCCAAAATCGCGGCAGAAGCCGGGGTCGACGGCCTCGCCTTCTATCGCGGGATTCCTGGCTCCATCGGCGGGGCGCTGCGCATGAACGCGGGTGCGCATGGCGGCGAGACCACGGATGTGCTGATAGAGGCGCGCGGAATCATGCGCGACGGCAGCCTGCGCATCTTCTCCCATGCTGAAATGGGTTTCCACTACCGCCACTCCAGTGCCCCGGAGGAAGTGATCTTCACCTCCGCCCTCTATCAGGGCCGCCCCGGCGATCCAGCTGTGATTGCAGCGGAAATGGACCGCATTACGGCAGCCCGCGAAGCCGCCCAGCCGATCCGCGAAAAAACCGGCGGCTCCACCTTCAAAAACCCGCCCGGCGGCAAGGCCTGGCAATTGATTGATGCGGCGGGATGCCGGGGGCTGGTCATGGGCGATGCGCAAGTCAGCCAGATGCACTGCAATTTCCTGATCAACCGCGGCAGCGCGAGCGCAGCGGATGTCGAGGGACTGGGCGAGGAGGTGCGGGCGCGGGTGAAGGCAGCCAGCGGGGTGGAATTGCAGTGGGAGATTAAACGGATGGGGGTGGGGCTTTGACCGCATCGGCCCTTTCCCGCCATGCCCAAAACTCCTCATGCTGAGGAGCGCTTCTTCAGAACGTCTCGACGCACGGGGGTTTTGGGGGCGGGCCAAATGGGAAACCGGCTGATGAATGGCGCAAGCATTTACATTCTCAAATGCATTGATGGTTCCTATTACACAGGCATCACCCGGCGTGAGGTCGCTACGCGTGTGAGCGAGCATGAACAAGCAATCGATCCTGAATGCTACACCGCCAGCCGCCTTCCGGTGAAGCTGGTTTTCAGAGAACAATATGCGCGGCTGGACGAGGCGATTGCTACCGAGCGGCGCATCAAAGGCTGGTCTCGCGCCAAGAAGGAAGCTTACATGCAGGGAGATTTTGAAGGCTTGTCCAGACTCGCAAGGCGGCGAGCGAAATTCGGCACGAGCGCCCCCGCATCCTTCGAGACGCTGCGCAAGGGCTCCGCTCCTCAGGATGAGGGGCTTGAGCCATTCCAGACGCTGCGCAAAAGCTCCGCTCCTCAGGATGAGGGGCTTCTACCGCCAACAGCCACAGGCAGCTCCGAAACCCCAAAACCCTCATGCTGAGGAGCGCTTCTTCAGCGCGTCTCGAAGCACGGGGGTTTTGGGGCGGGCCAATTGGGACTATGCTGCCGAATCATCGGTGCTGCCGCAAGTTCAGGCAAACTCTTTCCATCATTGATACAAAGGCCCATTTCCATGACAGATACCCTCCACATCGCCGTCCTCATGGGTGGTCTCTCCGCCGAGCGTGAAGTTTCCCTGCGTTCTGGCGCGGCCTGCGCGGCGGCGCTGGAGAACGTGGGCTACCGCGTGACCAAGTTGGATGCGGGGCGCGATTTGGCACAGGTGCTCACGCAGCTCAAGCCCGATGTCGCCTTCAACGCCTTGCACGGCCGCTTTGGCGAGGATGGCATCGTGCAGAGCATACTGGAAATGCTGCGCATCCCCTACACCCATTCGGGCGTGCTCGCCTCCTCATTGGCCATGCAGAAGGACACAGCCAAGGTGGTGATGCAGGCTGCTGGCGTGCCGGTGGCGCACGGCATCACCCTTTCCCGGACGCAAGCGGCCAAAAGCCATGTCATGGCCCCGCCCTATGTCATCAAACCGGTGGCGGAAGGCTCGTCCGTTGGCGTCTATATCGTAAGGGAAGACCAGGCCCATCCCCCACAGGAACTGACGCGCGCCGACTGGCCGTTTTCTGAAACCGTGCTGGTGGAAAAGTTCATTGCCGGCCGGGAGTTGACCTGCGCAATCATCGCCGGAAAACCTACGGGTGTCATTGATATCCGCGCCAGCAACGATGGCTGGTATGATTATGAGGCAAAATATGCACCCGGCGGCTCTATTCATGTTTTGCCGGCAAATCTTAAACCAAATATTTACCAAGAGGTCCAAAGATTGGCACTCATGGCGCATGACGCGCTGGGTTGCCGCGGCGTAAGCCGTGCCGATTTTCGCTACGACGACCGCCCCCGAGGTACGGGCGAACTCGTCGTGCTGGAAGTCAACACACAACCTGGCATGACGGAAACGTCGCTTGTGCCCGAACTTGCAGCCCATGCGGGGCTATCATTCGGTGAGCTTGTAAAATGGATGGTGGAAGACGCCTCCTGCGATCGATAATTGGGTTTGGCTGGGCGCAGGGCGTCCCGGCCCTCGCCAGTCCGCGTCAGGGCGCGGTGCCGGCCAATGCCGGCTCGTTTCTGCCTGCGGTTCAAAAATCCCGCCTGCCCGCCACCATCCGCCCGGTTGAGCGGCGGGCGCTGCAGGCCAATGCCGCCGCGCGCTGGGCCCGCCTGCTGGCGCGTCGCGGCACCGGCCTGGCGCTGGCCGCCATCGTGATTGGCGGTGCCGGGATATCTGGCGCAGTGCGCGGCGGCCACTATGCCGCCTTCGTCGCCAGCAATGGCGCGCTGGGGGATGTCATCGCCCGCTCTGTCGGCCTTGGCGTTTCGGCTGTCGTCATTTCCAGCGACAATGGCATGAGCGATGCTGAAATCCTGAAACTCAGCGGCATTACCATCCAGAGCTCGCTGGTCTTTCTCAATGCGGCCGAGGTGCGCGAAAAGCTCAAGTCTGTGCCGCTGATCCGGGAAGCCAGCGTCAGAAAGCTCTATCCGGACCGGCTGGTGATTGATGTGGAAGGCCGCCAGCCCTTCGGCCTGTGGCAGAAGGACGGCAAGGTGGCTGTCATTGCCAAAGATGGCACTGCCATTGACGCAATGCGCGATGACCGCTTTGCCGAACTGCCTTTCG
>JAYVYA010000065.1:0-4927 GCA_043784745.1 Hyphomicrobiales bacterium | reverse complement strand
GCCTGATCATGCTGGTCAAGGACAAGGGCCGCGACATCGCCATCCTGCGCACCATGGGAGCGACGCGCGGCGCGATCATGCGGATTTTCCTGATTACCGGTGCGGCCATCGGCATTGCCGGCACTTTTGCAGGGCTGGCTCTGGGCCTGCTGCTGGCGCGCAACATTGAGGGCATCCGCCAATTTTTCAGTTGGCTGACCCAGAAAAACCTGTTTCCGGCGGAACTGTATTTCCTGTCCAAACTACCCTCCATCGTCGAACCCGGCGATGTGATGCTGGTTGTGGGCATGACCCTGGTTCTGTCGGTGCTGGCCACGCTCTATCCCTCCTGGCAAGCGGCCAAACTCGATCCGGTAGAGGCCTTGCGCTACGAATGAGTGATCCAGCCCTTTATGTCCACCAGGTCGAACGCCGCTATGTGCAGGGCGGGACGACGCTTGAAATTCTGGCCAAAGCCGATCTGGCTTTGTGGCCCGGCCAGTCTGTGGCGCTGATTGCGCCTTCGGGCGCGGGAAAATCGACGCTGTTGCATCTGGCCGGACTGCTGGAGAAGCCCGATGCCGGCGAGGTCTACATCGACAATGCCGCCACCGCCCACATGGCCGACGATGCGCGCACCGCTTTGCGGCGCGAGCGGATCGGCTTTGTCTACCAGTTCCACCATCTGCTGCCCGAGTTCACGGCGGCGGAAAACATCATATTGCCGCAGATGGTGCGCGGGCTGACGCGGGCAGAGGCGCAGAAACGCGCCTTTGAACTGCTCGACTATCTCGGCCTCGGCCAGCGCAAAACCCACCGCCCGGCGCAATTGTCCGGCGGCGAGCAGCAGCGCGTGGCCATCGCCCGCGCCGTGGCCAACGCGCCCACCATCCTGCTGGCCGATGAGCCGACCGGCAATCTCGACCCGCAAACGGCGGACAAAGTGTTTGGCACGCTGACGACGCTGGTGAAAGCCACCGGCCTCGCCGCTCTGATCGCTACCCACAACCTCGACCTCGCCGCCCGCATGGACCGGCGCGTCACGCTGCGCGACGGGCAGGTGGTGGAATTGCCGTAACCGGAGCGCGAAGCTTCAGGTTCGCCCGTGTGGCAAAAATCCATGCTGTCAAATTAACCACAAACCAGCATCGGCAACTGCCATCGCGAGAACATAACAAAAACTGTTTGACCCTGGAACAATAAATGAACATGATAGGGACATACAGAGAAAATGGAGTGGTCTCATGCAGTCGTCTGTGTTTCACGCCCTGATTTCCGATATGACGGAACTGGCGGTTCTGGCCTTGTTTGTCGTCATGATTGGCCTTGTGGCCCGTTCAAGCCTTTTCGTATGAACGCCCGATTGTAAAAGGATGCGGCAATGCCCGGCGTAATTCCAGAGCTGACAGCCGATCCGGGTTTTGTGCATTTGCACGTGCATTCGTCGTTTTCCCTGCGCGAGGGCGCGCTGGGCATTGGCACCCTGGCCAAGCTGGCGCTGGCCGACCAGATGCCCGCGCTGGCCATCACCGACACCAACAATTTGTTTGGCGCGCTGGAGTTTTCCGAAAAGCTGTCGAAAGAGGGCATCCAGCCGATCATCGGCCTGCAACTGAACATGGCCTTTGGCGATGGATCCCTCTTTGGCCAGCGCGCCGATGTTGGGGGGGCAGGGCGGGCCAATGTGGTTTTGCTGGCCCAGAATGCCGAAGGCTATGACAATTTGATGTGGATCGGATCGCGGGCCTGGCTGGATCCGGAAGCGGGCGATCTCCCGCATCTCCCGGTGACGCGCCTTTCCGGGCGCACCGGCGGACTGATTGCCCTGACCGGCGGCCCCAATGGCCCGGTGGACCGGGCGCTGGTGCTGGGACGCCCCGAAACGGCGGTGGCCCGGCTGCAGCATTTGCAGGGATTGTTCCCCGGACGGCTCTATCTGGAATTGCAGCGCCATCATCTGGAATCGGAGCGGGCCATCGAGCCGCACCTGCTGGAACTGGCCTACCGATGGCATGTGCCGCTGGTCGCCACCAACGAGGCGTTTTTCGGCAAGGAAGCGGATTTTGAAGCGCATGACGCCCTCGTCTGCATTGCCGAGGGCAGCTTTGTCGCCGCCGCCGAGCGCCGCCGCCTGACTCCGGACCATGGGTTCAAGACCCGCGCGCAAATGCGCCGCCTGTTCGCAGACCTGCCCGAAGCGACCGCCAACACCATCGAAATTGCCCGCCGCTGCGCTTTTCGCCCCCGCACCCGAAAGCCCATCCTGCCCAGCTTTACGGCTGCCGGCGGTGAGCCGGTCGATGAAATTGCCGAATTGCGCCGTCAGGCCGCAGAAGGACTGGCCTTGCGGCTGAAAGCCCATGGCACCGCCCCCGGCCTGTCGCAGGATGACTATCGCGAGCGGCTCGACTTCGAGCTTGGCGTGATCATCAAGATGAATTTTCCAGGCTATTTCCTGATCGTTGCCGATTTTATTCAGTTCGCCAAATCCCGGGGCATTCCTGTGGGGCCGGGGCGCGGGTCGGGTGCCGGTTCGCTGGTAGCCTGGGCGTTGACCATTACCGATCTGGACCCGCTGCGCTTTGGCCTGCTGTTCGAGCGCTTCCTCAATCCCGAGCGCGTCTCGATGCCCGATTTCGACATTGATTTTTGCCAGGACCGGCGCGAGGAAGTCATTCAATATGTCCGCCACCGCTATGGCACCGACCGCGTCGCCCAGATCATCACGTTCGGCTCGTTTCTGGCGCGCGGCGTGCTGCGCAATGTCGGGCGGGTGCTGGAACTCCCGCTGGGCCAGGTGGACCGGCTGGCCAAGCTGGTGCCGCAAAACCCGGCCAAGCCCGTCTCGCTGAAAGAGGCGATTGAAAGCGAACCTAAATTGCGCGAGGCGGCGCAGGCCGAAGTGCGCGTGGCCCAGATGCTGAAAATCGCCCAGACACTGGAAGGTCTGTATTCCAACGCCTCGACCCACGCGGCCGGCATTGTCATTGGCGACCGCCCGCTGGATGAGCTGGTGCCGCTCTACCGCGATCCCAAATCAGAAATGCCCGCCACCCAGTTCAACATGAAATGGGTGGAGCCGGCCGGGCTGGTGAAATTCGATTTTCTCGGCCTCAAAACCCTCACCGTCCTGGCAACGGCGGTCAAGCTGCTGGCCGGGCGCGGGGTGACCGTTGATCTGGCCACGATCCCGCTGGATGATGCCAAAACCTTCGAGGCGCTCGGGCGCGGCGAAACAGTCGGCATTTTCCAGCTGGAAAGCGGCGGCATGCGCAAGGCGCTGGTGGAAATGCGGGCCGACCGGCTGGAGGACATCATCGCCCTTGTCGCGCTCTACCGCCCCGGCCCGATGGCGAATATTCCGACCTATTGCGCGCGAAAGCTTGGAGAGGAGGAGCCGGACTATATTCACCCCCTGATCGAGCCGGTGCTGAAGGAGACCTTTGGCGTCATTATCTATCAGGAACAGGTGATGCAGATTGCCCAGGTGCTTTCAGGCTATTCGCTGGGCGAAGCCGACATGTTGCGCCGCGCCATGGGCAAGAAAATCAAAGCGGAAATGGATGCCCAGCGCCAGCGCTTCGTCGATGGCTCGGTCCGGCAGGGTCTGACCGATTCCAAATCCAATGAAATTTTTGACCTGCTGGCCAAATTCGCCGATTATGGCTTCAACAAGAGCCATGCGGCGGCTTATGCGCTGATTGCCTACCAGACCGCCTGGTTCAAGGCCAATCATGCCGTGGAGTTTCTGGCGGCTTCGATGACGCTGGACAATGCCAATACCGACAAGCTGGCCGAATTTCGCAACGATGCCCTGCGCCTTGGCATCAAGGTCGCACCGCCTTGCGTCAATGCCTCGGGGCCCGACTTCACTGTCTATGCCGAAAATTCCGGCAAACTGGCCATTCGCTACGCCCTCTGCGCCGTCAAGGGTGTTGGCGCGGGCCAAGCCCGCGCCATTGCCGCAGCGCGCGGCGACACCCCGTTCCGCGATCTCGGCGATTTTGGCCGCCGCCTCAACCCGCGCGAAATCAACCGGCGGGTAATCGAGACGCTGGCCAGCGCCGGGGCTTTTGAGGCGATCTGCCCCGACCGGGCCGAAGCTTTCTACAGCGCCGAAGCGCTGCTGGCGCAAGGCAATCGCGCGCAGGAGGAAAAGCTGGCCGGCCAGAGCGCCCTGTTCGGGATGGAGCCGGGCGAATCTCCGGCCAGCCGGCGGCCCGATGGCAAGGTTCGCGCCGTCTGGACCCAGGCGGAGCGCTTGCAGCGCGAGTTTGATGCGGTCGGTTTCTTCCTCTCCGGCCATCCGGTCGACGCCTTTGCCGCTGTGCTGAAGCGGATGAACGTTGGCACGTTCGCGCAATTTTCCCGCTCGGTCCGCGCCGGGGCCAGCACGGCCCGCCTCGCTGCCACCGTGCTGGACCGGACCGAACGCCGCACCAAAACCGGCTCGAAAATGGGCATCGTCACCCTGTCCGACCCATCCGGCCAATATGAGGCGATCCTGTTCCAGGAGGGCCTGAACCAGTTCCGCGACCTGCTGGAAAAAGGCGCGCTGGTCCTCGTCACCCTGCAGGCAAATATGGATGGCGAGGACGTGCGCGCCCGGATCGGTCATGTCGAGCCGCTGGAGGAAGCCAGCCGCAAGGTATCGACCAGCCTGCGGATTTTTCTGCGCGATTCCATACCCATGGCCTCCATCGCGCAACGGCTTTCCGCGAGGGCTGCGGGCGGCGGGAGCGAGGGGGAAGTGTCGCTGGTCCTGCTGCTCGACAAGGAGCAGGGCGAGGTTGAGGTCAAGCTGCCTGGACGTTTCCCGGTGTCAGCCCAAATTGCCGGAGCACTCAAGGCCATTCCGGGGATTGTGTCGGTGGAACATGCCTGATCAAAATTCCCGCGAACCGGCACGGGCGCTTGCATCGCGGCGCGCCTGCGTGTAGAGAGCGCG
>JAYVYA010000064.1:0-11904 GCA_043784745.1 Hyphomicrobiales bacterium | reverse complement strand
CTCGCGCAGCTTGTAGTCGAGATTGGCCAGCGGCTCGTCCAGCAGCACCAGTTCGGCATGCTTGACCAAGGCCCGTGCAATTGCTGTGCGCTGCTGTTGGCCGCCCGACAATTGCGCCGGCAGGCGCGGCAGCAGATTGTCCAGCCGCAATACCCGCGCCGCCTCTTTCACCCGGACATCGATTTCGGCACGGCCGACCCCGGCGACGCGCAAGGGCGAGGCAATATTATCGTAGACCGTCATCGAGGGGTAGTTGACAAATTGCTGATAGACCATCGCCACCGAGCGGCGGCGCACCGGCATGCCCGTGACATCCTTGCCTTTACTGAAAAGGCGGCCAGTTGTCGGCTGGTCCAGCCCCGCCATCAGGCGCATCAGCGAGGTTTTGCCAGCCAGCGTCGGTCCCTGCAAGACATTCATCGTGCCAGGCTGCAAGGTCAGGGACACGTCGCTGATGATTGGCACCGCGCCAATTGACGATCCGATATGGTCCAGAACAAACGTCACGCCGTTTCCCTCCCTGGTCTATCAGCAGCATTGGCCGTTTCCTGCAAATCTTGCATGAACTTGCCGATCTCGGCAATCTGGGTTTTCGACAAGCGCAAGCCAAGCTTGCTGCGCCGCCAGACAATATCCTCAGCCGTCATCGCCCATTCAAAATGTATGAGGTAGCGCACCTCGGCCTCGCTCAGGCCAGCCCCGAAATCGCGGCCAAGCTGGGCTGCAGATTTTGCATCGCACAACAGTCTGCCCACCTGTGTGCCATAGGCCCGCAGCAGCCGCCGCGCCAAAGCTGGCGGCAGGAAAGGATAGCGCGCCCGCGTGGCCGCGACCTGCGCCTCGAAGCCTTCAGCCGGAAAATCCCCGCCCGGCAGCGGCTTCTTGCCGGTCCAGCCAACATTGCGCCGCGCCGCTGGCAGGTGCGGCGCCAGTTCGGCCAAGGCAGCCTCGGCCAATTTGCGATAGGTGGTGATCTTGCCGCCGTAAATGCTCAACAGCGCCGGTTTGCCGCGCTCCGCATCCAGCTTCAGCACATAATCGCGCGTCGCGGCCTGCGCCTGCGAGACCCCGTCATCAAACAGCGGACGCACGCCCGAATAGGTCCAGACGACATCGCCTGGATTGACCGCCGCCTTGAAATAAGCACTGGCACCCGCGCAGAGATAGGCAATCTCATCGGCTGAAGCCGAGACATCGGCGGGATCCCCGGCATAGTCGAGATCGGTCGTGCCAATCAGCGTGAAATCCTGCTCATAGGGGATCGCAAAAAATATCCGCTGGTCGGCATTCTGGAAAATGTAGCAGCGGTCATGGGCGTAGAGTTTTGGCACGACAATGTGGCTGCCTTTGACGAGGCGCACCGAGGCCGGTGCGTTTTTGCGCAACGCCGAACCCAAGACGTCCCCGACCCAGGGACCAGCGGCATTGACCAGTGTGCGCGATTTTATGGTTCGCGTAGCACCCGTGCGCTCGTCCTGCATTGTCAGGTGCCAGAGATCACCGGTTCGGTCGCCGTGGATGCAACGGATGCGCGGGGCAATGACAGCGCCCAGATCGGCGGCATCGCGGGCGTTGAGCACCACGAGGCGCGAATCCTCCACCCAGCAATCGGAATATTCAAAGCCGCGCGTGAATTCGGGCTTCAGCGGGTCGCCAGCCGCATCGATTGACAGGTCCAGGGTGCGGGTTGGCGGCAGTAATTTCCG
Organism: Hyphomicrobiales bacterium; assembly: GCA_043784745.1. Classification (GTDB taxonomy): domain Bacteria; phylum Pseudomonadota; class Alphaproteobacteria; order Rhizobiales; family Beijerinckiaceae; genus JAYVYA01. The sequence goes on along the minus strand of JAYVYA010000064.1, from coordinate 10,198 downwards.
GCCGCCGATGTGATCATAGAGGAACAGGCCCAGCCGCAGCAGCCACGCCGGGCGCAGGCCCTTGTGGTGCGGCAGGACAAAACGCAGCGGCCAGATGATGTGCGGCGCGATTTTCCACAGGGTCTCGCGTTCTAGCAGTGCCTCGCGCACCAGCCGGAACTTGTAATATTCGAGGTAGCGCAGACCGCCATGGACGAGTTTGGTGGATGCGCTGGAAGTCCCCGAGGCCAGATCGCCTTTTTCACAAAGGAAGACAGACAATCCGCGCCCGGCTGCGTCGCGTGCAATGCCGCAGCCATTGATGCCGCCGCCGATGATGGCAATGTCAAAGGGCGCATCTGCGGGAGCCGCAGCGGCTCTTTGCACAATCACTTGATTTGGCGCGAATGCAGGCAAGCCTGGCTCCCAAAATCCCAAGCGCGTTAGTTACGCGCTAAATTCTTGATTTAAATATGAGCGAATATCTCAAACTACGCAAGCGAAAAATTCGAACATTTTACGAATTTTTGATCGCGCGGCCTTGCGGATCGGCAGTGTCAGTCTCATCCGGGCCGCCGGTTTCAACGACATTGACCTCGCAACGCTGGCACATTTCGGCAATTGCCGGGGTAGGCAGCGAGTCGGTGACAAAAATGTCGATTTCCGAAAGGTGAGCAATGCGCACCGGCGCAGATCGGGAAAACTTGCTGGAATCGGCCACCAGCATGATTTTGCGGGCGTGATTGATGATTGCCCGGGATATTTCAACTTCGCGGACATCGAAATCCAGCAAAGTTCCGTTCGGATCGATGGCGGATGTTCCAATCACCGCGATATCAACGCGAAATTGTTCGATTTGCGCGACCGTGACGGCACCTAAAATGCCGCCATCGCTTTGCCGGATCGAGCCGCCCGTGACGATCAACTCAATCGACTTGTTGCGATGCAGCTCATTGGCGACATGCAGATTGTTGGTGATGATCAGAAGACCGGAATGGCCGGCTAGCGCCTTGGCGACTTCCTCCGTGGTGGTGCCTATATTGATGAACAGCGATGCATTGTCGGGAATGAGACGCGCCGCCGCCTCGCCAATCTGCTGCTTTTGCGCTTGCGCGACGAGTTGGCGCGATTCATAGGCGAGATTTGCCACTCCCGAAGCCATAATGGCACCGCCATGGACGCGGACCAGCAGATGCGCCTCGCCCAAGTCATTGAGGTCGCGACGGATGGTCTGCAGCGTCACCCCGAATTGCTGCGCCAGCTCCTCGACGCCCACCCGCCCTGACTGGCGCAGCAAAGCAATGATTTCAGTTTGCCGGTAATTGGAAACCCGCGGCGCTGGCACGGACATGGACAAAGCCTTTCATCGGCTGCAGATGGTCACAGGCTGAGATTGAAAGCGATGGAAACGCGCAGGCCGGTGCCGCGATAGGGCCGCACCTGATGAAACAGCCACGACGGGAACAGGAACAGCAAGCCAGGGCGCGGGCGGATGGTTTCGGCGGCCCCGACCGATTGGCCGTCCTCGCCCGCGAATTTCAGCGTCGGCGCATACATGCCAGGCCCTGCCCCGCGCGGATCGAGCATTTCAAATTCGCCACCCAGCGCCGGGTCGCCCGCGCAGCCGCCATCCTCCACATAATAGGTTCCCGACCAGAATGCGCCGGGATGATAGTGGCAGATATTAGCATGGCCCGGTCCGTTGACATTGGCCCAGGCCATGGTGCTCCAGGCCGGGCGCACAGGCTGGCCCTGGCGATCCGCCGTCAGCCGGTTGGCCATTTCCCTGGCAAGATCGAGAATTTCTGCAACGCGCGGTCCGCCCCAGGCGATGATCTCGCGGTCCGAATGCCAGCCCCCGGCATTGGAGGCCTGGACCGACGCGGTCTGGTCCCGCTTTTTCAGGATAATCGCCAGCAATTCGGCATTGCGCGCCGCAGCATCGGGAACTTCCATCGCCGCTACGGGCGTTGCAAACAATCCGCGAACCGCAATGTTCATTGCAATTTTCATGAAAACCCCGAAAGCAAGGCGCGCCCTTGCAACTTACGACTTTGCCAAATGATCCGGCATGGCTCATTTTGCAATCTGGCGACGCCGGTGTCCACCATCTTGAAAAAATGGCCCGGCTGGACATTGCCGCCATGGCGCGGTCGCACAGGGGGGGGCCGGAACCTTTGGCACAATCCTTGGCACGCTGGCGCAAGCGACCGCCTTCCCGATCTGAAATAGGGGTGGGTAATTACCAAAATGCCGGTAACCACTTCTCAGCGCGCAAGGGCGTCATTATACGATTGGCCCGTGCCCGCCGTTTGCGCAGTCGCTCCGCGTGTGAAACGTCAGGATTGATGATCGGGGCCTTGGACGGCGTGCCGTTGCGGCCTAGTTTCGGCGCTATCACCAGGCCTTCCTTGAACAGCCTCAGCTATCCCGTCGAAAGCTGGTCGAGCCGGATATGGCCGAGCTTGGGGTAAATATGGAGTTTGATGATGCTGGTGATATTGGCGACATCACGCCCCGGCGTTTCGGTCCGTCTGGCTGAGCCGGTGGTGTAAGCCCTGACGTAGGCATCCAGCACATCGCTGTGGTCTTTTTTTCTGCGCCTTCCGGGCTGCCCAGCATGCGCCTTGCGGCTTCCTGGGTTATCACGGTCCGCGCCTGGCGCTGGGCCTGGTCGAATGTGAAAACAGACAACCCGTCGGCTGCCATATGATCGTCGGCCAAGCCTATTTTGATCTCCTGATAAGCCCCGCTCTCGTTACCTCGCAAGCGGGCCAGCCAGACACTGGCTTTTTTACCCCTTCGGTAGCCAATAGCTAGTCCTTGCTCAAGGCTACGAAAATACGGCTCTGCTCGCAACATCAACCGGTTACGGGCCGTGGGGCAGGAGAGATTTGCTTCGTTTGACATGAGAATTTTGGGAACTTTTTAGGGAATATGACAGTCTGGACGGCCTTGGACTTCAAAAGCATAATAGGATGAAAACTATTTTAAATCAATAGGATGCGGGAATCCATAGATCCACCAAAGTGCAAAAATACCTCTGCAACGCCCTCTCACGGCGAAAACAGGGGTTCGATTCCCCTTGGGTGCGCCAAAATTTTTCATGGCAGGCGTAGTTGGGACTTGGCCGATGCCCTTGCCATGATTGCAAGCCTGCCCGTTAAATCGCCATTCTCCTTGCCAATCTGCGGCATTTCAACGCGCGCCCTCGCCAGCCTGATTGTTTTGCGCGCCCGGTCCGTCTCAATCCGCCATCATTTTGATGGCAGCAGCCGGGATATGTTGCCGCAACTCAAAATAACCCTCCCACGCTGCCGCCGCCGGATTCAAGGCCTCTGCCCAATGAGAGTCGTTTGCCGCTCCAACTGAGGCCAGCCCGGTCCAGTCCACCGGCATCGCCACCGGTGCCCCCGGGCGGGCGCGGGTCGAATAGGGCACGATGGCGGTGGCTGTCGGTTTATTGCGGAGATAGTCGATGAAGATGCGCCCGGTGCGCCTCGCCCTGGTGGCGACGGCGACGTAGCGCCCGGGTGCCAGCTTTGCCAGCTTGCGCGCCAGGCCCCGGGTGAATGCCTCCACCTCGCTCCACGAATTGTGCCGGTCCAACGGGGCAATCACATGGATGCCCTTGCCGCCGCTCAGCAACGGAAAGCTGGTCAGGCCCGCAGCCAGAAGCACGTCGCGGATTTCCACCGCCGCTGTTTTGACCGTTGGAAAGCCGATGGTTTCATCCGGGTCCAGATCAAAAATGATCCGGTCGGGATGGTCCAGGTCCGGGCTGGTGGCGGCCCATCCGTGCAGTTCCACCACGGAAAACTGGGCGGCAGTCAGCAACCCCTCCACGCCGGCAATGCTGACATAATCCTTGCCATGGCTGGCCGCAGGAACCGGCTCAATGCCCTCGTCCATGCCCTTCAGCAAGTGGCGCTGGAAAAACATCTCATGGTCGATCCCGTCTGGCGCGCGCAGGAAAGAAACGGGCCGCCCCAGCAAGTGCGGCAGCATTTTGGGGGCAACAGCCGAATAATATTGCGCCAGCTGCGCCTTGGTCAAGCCAGCATCGGGGAACAGCACGCGGTCGGGATGGGTGAGGCGGCAAAGCTTCGGATTTTTTGGGGCGGGCGGGAGGCCGGTTTTTCTGGATGCAACCATTTTGGGCGGCTCCACATCGGATCGCAATTCGAGAAAACGGGCGTGCCGCAATTGTTTCTCCGCCGTCCAGCCTGCAAAGGCTATTTGTGCAGACAGCACTGGCTTGACCCATTTGGCCCCTTCGGGAATGTTGCGCTGCCCGGCAAGGCCGGGCGGAGCGGCGTCAATGGCGAGGGGTTGCAACCGCTCCAGGATTTCCGCCTGTTTGCGGGCGGAAAAACCGGTGCCAACCCGCCCGGCGAATGTTAGCCCGGCGATGCCAGCTTGCGCCAGCAGCAGTGCGGAAAACACACGGCCACGCTGCGAGGCAAGCCAGCCGACTATGACAAAATCGTCCCTGCCAACGCCCTTGACCTTGATCCAGGCCCCGGTGCGCCCTGAGCCATAGACCGATGCGGCACGCTTGCAGACTATTCCTTCCGCGCCGCCCGCCAGTGCCTGCGCCAACATTTGCGCACCGTCCCCCTCCAGATGTTCGGCATAGCGGATGGCCGGGAGGCTGGTCTTGTGCAGGGTCGCCAGCAGCCGGGCCTTTCGTTGTTCGAGCGGTTGCTGGCGAATGTCTTTGCCATCCACAACCAGAAGGTCAAACGCCAGATAGACAATCTGCTTTCCGCGATTTTCGATCGCCGCGACCAGTGCGGTGAAACTCGACACGCCGCGCGCGTCAAATACGACTGCCTCGCCATCAATCACCGTATTGTGGACGCCCAGCCGCAGCGCGTCGCTGGCTATTCTGGGGAATTTCGCTGTCCAGTCATGCCCCTCGCGGGTCAGCAGGCGCACCTGCCCCTCGCCAATGCTGATCTGGAGCCGGTAGCCGTCATATTTGAGCTCGTGCAGCCATCCTGGCCCTTCAGGTGGCGCATCGCGGGGCTGGCACAGGCAGGGCGCAATGAAAGCGGGAAACGAGGCCGCGGGCACCGGGTCGTTTGCGGCTATCGCTTCTTGGCTGCGCCCGCTGCGCACGCTGGAAGTGTGACGCTGCACCAGGCTGGCACCGGCCTCCACATATTCGTCGCGCTCCTTGATCAGCAGCCAGTTGTCGCGTCCGGCCTTCTCGCCGTCGCGGGGCTTCATCCGCACCAGCGTCCAGAGGCCCTGCATCCTGTGGCCAAACAGCGCGAACTTCATCAGCCCCTTGTCCAGGGCCTGCGAGGGGTTGTCATCGTGCGATTGCCATTCGCCCTCGTCCCACAGTATCACGGTTCCGCCGCCGTATTGCCCGGCGGGAATGGTGCCTTCAAAACCAGCATAGTCCACGGGGTGATCTTCGGTGCGCACCGCAAGCCGCTTGTCCTTGGGGTCGGCGCTTGGGCCCCTCGTCACAGCCCAGCTTTTCAGCACGCCGTCCATTTCGAGGCGAAAATCGAAATGGTCGCGCCGGGCCCAATGGTGCTGCACAACAAAGCGGTGGCCAGTGCTGGCAGCACCCCCCGCCGGTTCGGGCGTGCGGGCAAAGTTGCGTTTGGCGGTGTAGCGGCTCAGGTCCGGCGGGGCTGTCGACTGCGCCTTGGCCATCTCAGCCAGCTTTCCTGGCCGGGGCCTTGCGGGGCTTTTGGCGGGCCGGGGAAGGACCCTCCGCAGACGCAGCGGGTTTGCCCGGCTGCGTCACCGATTTTTTCAATGCCTCCATGAAATCGACCACGGTCGAGGTTTCTCCCTCGTCATCGCCGCCGACAGCGACCACCTTGCCGGTTTTGATCTTTTCATGGACCAGCGCCCGCAGCGCCTCGGCATAATGGTTCTTGAACTGGCTGGGATCAAATTGCGATGTTTTGCGGCCTATCAAGTCTTTGGCCATGTCGATCAGGTCGGGCCGCAGCCGGGTATTGCCAATGTCAGCAAAAACAGAATCGATATCCTTGATCTCGGCCTGATAGTGCAGGGTTTCCAGCGACATCCCCTTGCCTGACGGCTTGAGGGCGACAAGATGCTCCTTGCCGCGCAAGGTCAGCTGCCCGACTCCGGCAAGACCGGCACTGTCAAGGGCCTCGCGGATCACGCGGTAGCCTTCCTCGGCAACATCTCCATCGGGCAGGACAAAATAGGCGCGGTCAAAATACAGGGGATCGATCCTGCAAGCATCGACAAACTGGGTGAGTTCGATGGTCTGGCGGCTTTTGAGTTTCAGGGCGTCCAACTCGTCATCTTCGAGCAGGATATATTTCCCATCTTCGACCTCATAGCCCATGGCGATGTTTTCGGGTTTGATCTCGCCCTTTCCCGGAACGATTTTCTGGTAACGGATGCGTTGTTTGGAAACACGGTCAATCTGGTGGAAGGCGATCTGGCCGTCTGACCGTGTTGCCGAGACCAGCTTGACGGGGATGATCACCAGCGACAGGCGCAAATGGCCTTTCCAGAAACTTCGACCCGCATCCGCCATCCAACGTCTCCGGTAAATCAATCCCGCACCAACCCTCAAACGCCCGCCTGGGAGTTTGGTTCCGGCGGTTTCACTTGGCGCGCTGGCGCTGAAACGGCCGGCCCCTCATCGTCATGCGATCCGGTGGATATGCTCGTCGGCGGGCTCCGTCAGCGGGTCAGGATTGCTCAACCTGATGTGGCGGCCGGCATGATGGCCTTGTGCCAGGCGAACACCCGCAACGCACAGTATCCCCGCGAGCCAGCCGGCGGCAACGTCGGAGGGATAGTGAACGCCCAGATAAATCCGTGATATCCCAATTGAGGCGATCAGAAATAAGGCAGCTGCCCATACCAGCCAGCGCGCCAGCGCACCGCGCACCGCTCCTGAAACACCCCAGGCGATTGCGCCGTAGAGACAGGTGGCAAACAGCGCATGTCCGCTGGGAAAACTGTAGCTGCCGGGCAAGGGCACATCCAGCCAGGGTTGGGGCCGGGCGCGGTGAAAGCCAAATTTCATCGCGTTTTCAACCAGCATGCCGGCCGCCATCGTCCAGGCCAGTGCCCGGGCGTCGCAACGAAGGCCAGCGGCCCGGAATCCTGCAAAGGCGAGACAGGCAATGACAATCACAATTTCAACGGAGCCAAGATGGGTCAGGCCAAGGAATGCATTCGTCAGCCACGGCTCCTGGCTTTCACGGAAAATATCCCGCAGTGCCGCATCGGCCGGCACGATGTCTCCGGCAACCATGGCACCCGCCAGCAATGCCAGAACAATGCCGGACAATACACTGGCGGACAGGCAATAATTCCGGGCGGACTTGCGGGTCACGGCTTTCCCCCTGTGGCGAGGGCTGCCTGCGGCGGGGCTATGACGCGCAATGCACCGGGCAGGCTGCGATAGTGCAGCGGTGTTGCCAGCCGCCGGACCTCGCCGTCCGTGGCAACATGGAGATAGCGCTTGCGCGACTTGATCCAGCACTCGCCAGTTTCAAAGGCATTGCCACCGCCTTGCTCGACGCGCCCTGCCAGCGCGGCCAAAGCCAGAGCGACCAGGCCAATGGGTCCCTTGCCTGGTGCCGTGCAAATCCACAGCCTGCCCGCATCCAGCGCATCCCGCGAGCCAATCCGCCAGCCATTCAGCCGGTATCGGTTGTTGCCAATGAAAACAAACGGTGTGGTATGGCGGGCCGGGCCTTGCGCGTCGCCTCTGACCTCCACCTGCAATTGCGAATAACCGCGCAGCACCGGACCAAGGGCCCTGGCAAAAGCCAACCATTTGCCGTTGCCCTGCAACTGCAGTGCCTCGCGCTCCCGCACCAGCCGGGGATACAGGCCGAGACTGGAATTATTGACAAACAGGTGCCCGTTGACCTCGCCCGCATCCACCCGGCGTTCCTCGCCATGCACGACAACATGGACCGCCTCGGCAAGAGGCAGCGGAATTTTCAGATCCCTGGCAAAATGGTTAAGCGTTCCCATGGGCAGGATGCCGAGGCAGGCGGAAGATCGCGCCACAATTCCGGCAACGCAACTGACCGTTCCGTCGCCGCCGCCCGCGACAATCGTGGTGCATCCGGTTGCCACGGCCCGGTGCACCAGCGCCGCAATCTCGCCGCCATTGCGCACCAGTTCGACAATAGCGGGTGTTCCCTGCGCCGCGAACATGTCCGCCACCACATGACGGCTGGCTTTGGCCGCAGACGTGCCTGCCGCCCCATTCAGGATGCAGTAAATCGCTGAATTTGCTGGCGGCATGGCGGGCACACGGAAATTGACGGGGATGCCAGCGCCCATGCGCCAGCCCATGAATGAACTACAGCACCGTGATGGTGCAGGCCCGCACGCCGGAGGCCGAGAATTCAAACCTGCCGGCACCCGTCCGGGAGACATCAAAGCAGCTCTCGTTGCCGCCGTTCAGCAGTTGGAACCGCACACACAAATTATTGCCCTGCGCCCGCACCGTGCCTGTGTCAGCCGCCGGTTTTGACCCTGCGATCTGGTACCGGCCTTTGATGATGCCAAAGTTCTTGGCCATGGTATAGCGGCCCGAACCCTTGGTCCCGTCGATGCAGCTGAGGGCAACGCGCTTGTCTTTCAGCAATTTCTGGATGTCAGCACCGCTCAGGGCAGCCTGTGCCACGGCTATGGTGGCAACAAGGGAGAATGCGAGAAAGGCGGCTGTAAATTTAAATGTCATGGTCCGCTGGCTCCAGGGATGAACAAATGGTCGACGCAGATCAAGCAGCATCCACACTCCCAGCTTTTGAACTTTCGGGGCGCACAGTTGGTTCCGGCTTTGCGAAAATTCTGTTGCTCCGCCCGCCCCGGTTGCCAGCCCCCGGCGGCATGGCAAGAGCGCCCGTTTAACACCCCGATTTGGAGGGATGATTTCCCTTTCAAAAGTTTCAGGCGGGAGAAAGGCAAGCCGCAGGCTGGAGTGCGGGCATTATTTGCCGGATTTTGTAAAAAAAAAATGGCACGGGAATCGCCCGCGCCATTTCTTTCAGTTTCATGCATTCAACCGCTGCGCAAGGGCTAGAACTTGTAGTTCACACCCACGCGGATCAGGCTGAGATCATTGTTGCGGCGGCCAGCGCCCACAAAGGTAGACGCTGCCTGGCCGCCACATGTGCCCACAATCACGTCGGTGCAGCCAAAGCCGCGCGAACCTTTGCCTCCGCCGAAATTGGCGTAGAGATATTCGCCCTTGACGGTCCAGTTGTTGGTGACCGCATATTCCAGGCCAGCGCCGAGGGCGTAGCCGACGCGACTGCTGCTGCCGCCGCCGGAACTGTAGACAGCCGCCCGATTTCCGGGAGCGATATCGGCGGGTACACCTGCACCTTGGTAATAAGTGGCGCTGGAACTGCCAACGCCGCGGCCACCAAAGGCTGCGCCGCCGGTGACATAGAGCAGCAGGTGATCATAGGCATAACCAGCCCGCAGCCGGGCGGTGCCGAACACGTTGCCATTGTTTCCGCCGCCGTTATTGACAACGTAGGTGCCCTGATAGCCAGCCGGCGCTCCCGGAGCAAAAACCGTGCTGGCACCGCGACGCCGGCCATTGAGGTAATTGATGTCCCCTTCGACACCGTAGACGAAATTGCCGGACTGCCAATTATAGCCGACCTGCGCGCCGCCGGTGAAACCAGAATTGCCAACGCCGGAAATGGCGCAATTGGGCAGGAAGCCAGCGACTGGGACGCCCGTCAGATTGGTCCTTGGGAAGAACGGCCCGCAACGGTTGCTGTTGCCGAATGTGCCGCCGGCATTCAAGCCCGCATAGAAACCGGCCCAGGAGAAATTATTATACACCACCGGGGCAAGCGGGGGTGCCGAATAGCGGCCAGGCAAGTCAGATGCCGTGGCGGATGTCGAAGCGACGGACACCAGAACAGCGGTCGCAGCCGCTGCCAGCAAGATATTTTTCATATTGAGTTCCTCTCTACTGCCGTGAAGATGTCGTTCTTGAATGCCCGCCTGACAGATCGGCCCGGCAGAAAAGACGCATCTTTGGACAAGAATGCCCGGCGGCGGGATAGGTTCCGCAACAAATTCATCGCTGTTGCGGAATTTACAGGCCGCCGCCGATGCCGATGTGCGCCACAGGCTGGCGGGTTGGGCCAACATCCAGGCAGGGCAGGCCAGAAGCGCCCGGCGCCATGCAGCAATTGCCTGAGCCGCTGCCGGAGCG
>JAYVYA010000063.1:0-5085 GCA_043784745.1 Hyphomicrobiales bacterium | reverse complement strand
ACCACGCGCAGGCCGACGCCAATCTGGATGGCCGCAATCCCGATGCCCGGCGCATCATACATCGTCTCCAGCATGTCATCGAGCAGGGTGCGGATTTCCGGGGTCACTTTGTCGACCGGTTTCGAGACCAGCCGCAGGCGCGGGTCGGGCAGGCAGAGAATGGGACGGACGGGCATGGGGTGCATCGCGTTTGGGGGAAACTGGATGGGAGATAAGGGGAGGCAAGGGGAAGGTCAAATGCGGGGGGCGAGGTGGGCTGAATCAGGCGGCGACCCGGTCAATGCGTGCAACTGGTATCATGTGCCCGAAAATGCCCCGCTTAACGGCCTTGGAGCAACCAGCTTCTCCGGCGCATCGTACCACCATGGTTCTGAGGGATTTGTCGATGACTGCTTTTGCTGCTGCCTTCTGGCATCGCGTGGATTAAACCCATGCCTGCCAAAACCACACGCTCCCCGCTCCACCCCACCCCTTGACGTTCCTTATTTGTTCGAATACCGTCTTCCATGGAGGCGGGAATGGACAAGCTGCTGTTTGTGGTTCAGGGCGTCGGCGTGACCAGCCTGCATCTGCTGCTGGCGGCGGCGGGGCTGGCGCTGCTGCTGTTGGCGTGGCAAGGGCTTGCCGCCGGGCGGGCCAGCCGCGAGCGGATGCTGGAAGCTGCAGCCGCCCACGAGCGCCAGCGCGGGCTGGATGACAGACTGGGCGAACTCAACCGCACCAGCGCCGAAATGGCCGGGCGAATCCAGACCTTTGCCCAGGTGTTTGGCGGTCGCCAGTCGGATTTTGCCCGGCTGGTTTCCGAGCGGCTGGACCAGGTTGGCCATCGCGTCGGCCAGGGGCTGGACGTGTCGGCCCGCGCCACCATGGAGCAATTGTCCAAGCTGAACGAGCGGCTGGGGATTATTGACGCCGCCCAGTCCCGTCTGGCCGGCCTGACGCAGGAAGTGGTGGGGCTTAAGGACATTTTGGCCAACAAGCAGTCACGCGGGGCGTTCGGACAAGGCCGGATGGAGGCGATTGTGCGCGATAATCTGCCCCCCGGTGCCTATGAATTCCAGCCCACCCTTTCCAACAAATCGCGGCCCGATTGCATCATCCGCCTGCCCGGCGATGATCGCGTGATGGTGGTGGATGCCAAATTTCCGCTCGAAGCCTTTACCGCCCTGCGCGATGCAACGGACGAGGAAGCGCGCAAACAGGCCCGCGCCGCCGTGCGCCATGATGTGGGCAAACACATCCGCGATATCTCCGAGCGCTATTTTCTGCCCGGCGAAACTCAGGACCAGGCGGTTTTGTTTGTCCCCGCCGAATCGGTCTACGCCGATCTGGCCGAGCATTTCGAGGATCTGGTGCAGCGCGCCCACCGCGCCCGCATCCTCATCGTCTCGCCCTCGCTGTTGATGATGGCCATCCAGGTGATGCAGGCGATTGTCCGCGATGCACGGGTGCGCGAGCAGGCCCACCAGATCCAGACCGAAGTGCGGCTGCTGGTCGAGGATGTGCAGCGGCTAAAGGAGCGCACCGGCAAGCTCGACATTCATTTTCGCCAGATGCAGGAGGATTTGACGGGGGTGACCCTTTCCGCCGGCAAGATTGCGCGGCGGGGCGAGCGGATTGACCTGCTGGATTTCAGCGCGGAAGCGGCGGTGTTGCGGGCGGCGGAATAGGCCGGTTTGTTACCGGTGTATCCCTTCCAGTTCGGGCAGCAATACGACGCTTTCCTGCTCATTGGGGTCGGTGCGGGAGATCAGGGCAATGCAGGCCTCGGTCTGGCTGGTATTATAGGGCAGGTGCGGGACATTGGCGGGAATATAGACGAAATCACCGGCACCGGTGACCATGTGATGCTCAAGCTGGTCGCCATAATACATCGCCGATGTGCCGCTGAGCACGTAGATCGCCGTTTCATGGCCCTCATGCTTGTGGGCTTTGGCCCGGCCCCCTGGCGGAATCGTCAGCATCTGGAAATGCAGGGCTTTGGAGCCAACAGTCTGCGCCGAAATCGCCGGGGCATACAGCAGGCCCTGCTTGCCTTTGACCGGCGCTCCCGCCCGAAGTTTGCGGCATGTAACCGGGGCGCTGGTGTCAGTCATGGCGCTTCTCCCCTTTCATTCGGCCTCAGGTATATAATACGTCCCGGGCATTTGCCCAAGCCTAGGTGTTGTTGCCAGCTTCCACCAGCTGCATCGCCATCTGCCCCAGCAGCGGCACCGCCGCCCCCATCTTGAGGCCTTTTTCCGGGTTGGAAGCATTGCCGTCAAGCGCGCGCTTTTTCACGCCCTGCAAAATCGCGGCCAGGCGAAAAAAGCTGAAAGCGAGGTAGAAATCCCAGTGCTTGATGCCCACCAGCCCGCGCGCGCGGCAATAACGCTTCACATATTCCGCCTCCCCCGGCAAACCGAGCGCGGCCCGGTCAATTCCCGCCAGCCCGCGAAAATCGCCTGCGTGCGGCAAGCGCCATTGCATGCACTGGTAGGCCAAATCCGCCAGCGGGTGGCCAAGGGTCGACAATTCCCAGTCCAGCACCGCCAGCATTTCCGGGCCTTCGGTTGCAAATATGAAATTGTCGATCCGCCAGTCGCCATGGACAATGGCGGACGCGCCGTCGTCGGGCGGCATATGGGCGGGCAGCCAGTCGATCAGGCGGTTGATGTTGTCGTCCGCGCCCGTCTCGGACGCGCGATACTGGTCGCTCCAGCGGGCGATCTGGCGGGCAAAATAATTGCCGGGGCGGCCAAAACCGGCCAGGCCCGCCTGCGCCGGATCGACCGAATGCAGCGCCGCCAGTGCCGCATTCATCGACTCATAAATGGCGGCGCGTTCGGCATTGCTCAGGCCGGGCAGGGCAGGATCCCAGAAAATCCGGCCCTCGACATGCGCCATGACATAAAACACCGATCCGGCCACGGCAATGTCCTCGCACAATACCAGCATTTGCGGCACCGGCACGCCAGTGCCCGCCAGCGCTTGCATGACCCGGTATTCCCGCTCCACCGCATGGGCCGATTTCAGCAGATTGCCCGGCGGCTTCATCCGCAGCACATATTTGCGGGCCGGGGTTTCGAGCAGGAAGGTCGGGTTGGACTGGCCGGTGGAAAATTTGGTGGCGCGGATCGGGCCGGTGAAGCCGGGGATACGGGCGGCGAGATAGGTTGCCAGTTGGGCTTCGCCCAATTGCAAGGAAGTGTTGTCAGCCATCTAATTTTGTCCTGTCGCCGCGCGCCGGCGCCAGATCAAAGCCCGATTGCAGTCATCCTGCAAGGCGATTGTTTCCACTCCTCTTGCATCCCGCCCCGATCCTGCTAAACGCCCGTGAAGGACATGTGCCCGCGACGACAGACGGCCTGAAATTTTCGCCCGGCAACAGCTGTGGCTGTCCCCGCCTGTCTCGCCCCCGGAATTGCCGCCATGATTGACCTGCCGCTGGTTCTGAGCCCCCTCACCCATGCCGATCTGCCCGCGCTGGACCGGCTTGATGCCCGCGCCTTCGGGCCGGGCCGGTTTGCCCGCTCGGCCTACCGGCTGCGCGAGGGGGCGGAGCCGGATTATGCGCTGTCTTTCGTGGCCCATGTCGGGACTTTGCTGGTGGGGGCCAACCGGATGACGGCGATTGAATGCGGCGGCCAGCCCGCCCTGCTGCTCGGCCCGCTAACCGTGGAGCCGGCCTTTCACCAGCGCGGCATTGGGGCCGCGCTGGTGACGCGCTCGCTGGAGGCGGCGCAGGCGGCGGGCCACAGGCTGGTGCTGCTGGTGGGCGACGCGCCCTATTACAGCCGCTTTGGGTTCAAAATTGTGCCACGCGGCCAGCTGGCCTTGCCCGGCCCGGTGGATCCGGCGCGGCTGCTGGTGTGCGAGCTGGCGGCGGGGGCATTTGCGGGAATTGGCGGGGTGGTGGGGCGGGGGTAAGCCATTGCGCATTTGCCGCAGCTATTCCCCCGCCAGCGCCATGTCATCGCGGTGGATCATCTCGGCCCGCCCCGGCACGCCCAGCACCGCCTCAATGTCGCGGGATTTGCGACCCGTCAGCCGTGTGGCGTCGCCCGCATCATAGGCCACCAGGCCGCGCCCGATCTCGGCGCCCAGTGCATCGCGGATCACCACGCAATCGCCGCGGGCGAAATTGCCTTCCACCCGGACGACGCCGGCGGGCAGCAGGCTTTTGCCATTGGCCAGCGCCCGCCCGGCACCGGCATCCAGATGCAACGTCCCGCGTGGCTCCAGCGAGCCGGCAATCCATTTCTTGCGGGCGGTGACGGGGTTGGAGGGGGTGAGGAACCAGGTGCAGGGCGCACCCGCGCCAATCCGCGCCACCGGGTTCAGCACCCGCCCGTCCGCAATCACCAGATGCGCGCCGCCGGTGGTGGCAATCTTGGCCGCCTCGATCTTGGTGCGCATGCCACCGCGGGACAGTTCGGAGGCCGCGCCGCCCGCCATCGCCTCGATTTCGGCGCTGATGCGCGGCACAACCGGGATCAGCCTGGCCGAAGGATCATCCTGCGGCGGAGCGGTGTAGAGGCCCTGGATGTCGGAGAGCAGGATCAGCAAGTCGGCGCTGGCCATGGTGGCGACGCGGGCCGCCAGCCGGTCATTGTCGCCATAGCGGATTTCGGAAGTGGCGACCGTGTCATTCTCGTTGATCACCGGCACCGCCCGGTAGGCCAGCAGGCGGCCAATGGTGGCGCGGGCGTTGAGGTAGCGGCGGCGCTCTTCCGTGTCGCCCAGTGTGACCAGAATTTGCCCGGCCTTGATGCCGCGATCCGCCAGCACCTCGGCCCACAGGCGCGACAGCTCAATCTGCCCCACCGCCGCTGCCGCCTGGCTGTCTTCCAGTTTCAGCGCACCAGCGGCAAGGCCGAGAACCGAGCGGCCAAGGGCGATGGCACCCGACGACACCACCAGAATATCCGCCCCGCGCTCGTGCAGGCCGGCCAGATCATCCGCCAGCGCCGTCAGCCATGCCCGTTTGGCCACACCTTTGGCCCGGTCCACCAGCAGGGAGGAGCCGACCTTGATGACGATACGGCGGAAGGAGGCGAGCGAAGGGGTCATGCCGTCGCCCCGGACCGCGCACATACAGTGCGC
>JAYVYA010000062.1:0-11504 GCA_043784745.1 Hyphomicrobiales bacterium | reverse complement strand
CAAGGTGGTGGAAGTCTCCGGCAAGCCGTTCCCGCAGAACCCCGCACCAGCAGCTCTGGGGGGCGATTGATGCGGTGTTCTCGTCGTGGATGAACCAGCGCGCCATCACCTACCGCCGCCTGAATGATATTCCCGAAAGCTGGGGCACGGCGGTGAATGTGCAGGCGATGGTGTTTGGCAATATGGGCGACAGTTCCGCAACCGGTGTCGCCTTCACCCGCAACCCCTCCACCGGAGCGCATGAACTCTATGGTGAATTCCTGATCAACGCCCAGGGCGAGGATGTGGTGGCGGGCATTCGCACGCCGCAAAACATTACCGAGGTGGCGCGCATTGCCGCCCATTCCGACAAGCCTTCCATGGAAGTGCTGTTGCCGGAAGCCTTTGCAGAATTCATCCGCACAACGCAATTGCTGGAAAAGCATTACCGCGACATGCAGGATATGGAATTTACCATCGAGCGCGGCAAATTGTGGATGCTGCAGACGCGCGGCGGCAAGCGCACCGCCAAAGCGGCGATCCGCATTGCGGTGGAGATGGCGCATGAAGGCCTGATATCCAGAGAAGATGCGGTGGCGCGGATTGAGCCGTCTTCGCTCGAGCAATTGCTGCATCCCACCATCAGCGCCAGCGCAAAACGCGATATTGTCGCCACCGGGCTGCCCGCTTCCCCCGGCGCGGCCTCCGGGGAAATCGTGTTTTCGTCTGATGAGGCGGAAGCACTGAAGACCGCCGGGAAAAAGGTGATTCTGGTGCGGGTGGAAACCAGCCCGGAAGATATTCATGGCATGCACGCCGCCGAAGGTATCTTGACGACGCGCGGCGGCATGACCTCGCACGCTGCCGTGGTGGCGCGCGGCATGGGCAAGCCCTGCGTCTCGGGTGCCGGATCGGTGCGGGTGGATTATGCCGCGCAAACTTTTGTGGCCAGCGGGCGCATTTTCAAAAAGGGCGATATTGTCACCATTGACGGCTCCACCGGGCAGGTTCTGGCCGGTGCCGTGGACATGCAGCAGCCCGAACTCTCGGGTGAATTTGCCGAGCTGATGGGCTGGGCCGATGCCTTCCGGCGCATGAAAGTGCGCACCAATGCTGACACGCCCAATGATGCCCGCGCCGCGCGGAAGTTTGGTGCCGAAGGCATCGGCCTCTGCCGCACCGAGCACATGTTTTTTGAAGGCGACCGGATTGTCGCCGTGCGCGAAATGATTCTGGCGGACAGCGAGGCCGGGCGGCGGGCGGCTTTGGCCAAGCTGTTGCCGATCCAGCGCGGTGATTTTGCCGAATTGTTTGAGATAATGTCCGGTCTGCCCGTCACCATTCGCTTGCTCGACCCGCCGCTGCACGAATTCCTGCCCCATAGCGATGCCGAAATTGCCGAAGTGGCCAGGGCCATGGGCACCGATGTGGCGCGACTGAAGCGGAGGGCGGCGGAATTGCACGAGTTTAACCCGATGCTTGGATTCCGCGGCGTGCGCCTCGCCATTGCCTATCCCGAAATTGCAGAAATGCAGGCGCGGGCAATTTTTGAGGGCGCGGTAATCGCCTCCAAAAAGACCGGCCAGCCGGTCACCGCTGAAATCATGGTGCCGCTGGTGATGACGCGGGCCGAGTTTGACCTGACGCGCACCCGGATTGTCGCCATGGCCGGGGCGGTGGCGACAGAGACGGGCGTGAGCGTGCCCTATCAGGTCGGCACGATGATCGAGCTGCCGCGCGCCGCCTTGCGGGCAGGGGACATTGCCAAAACCGCTGAATTCTTCTCGTTTGGCACCAATGACCTGACGCAGACGACGCTGGGCATTTCGCGCGATGATGCCGCCTCGTTTCTTGGCCCCTATACCGCCAAGGGAATTTTGCCGCATGACCCGTTCGTGACGCTGGACCAGGAAGGCGTCGGCGAACTAGTGCTGATTGCGGTTGAGCGCGGGCGCGCGACGCGGCCCGACCTCAAGCTTGGCATTTGCGGCGAGCATGGCGGCGACGCCGCCAGCATTGCCTTTTGCGAAAAAGCCGGGCTGGATTACGTCTCCTGCTCGCCCTTCCGCGTGCCGATTGCCCGGCTGGCGGCGGCGCAGGCGGCGCTGGGCAAAAAGGTGGTGGGGCTGGCGTGACCCATTTCGGGACGCGCCCTGCGCACGCCCTCCTAACCAAGCATAAAGCTTAATCTGCGATAACCAATTTTGGAGGCATGGTCCGGTCTGGCTGTGCTGCAAACCGGGTGCAGAGCGTATGGGTCGCGCGGGTATCACATGGATGTGCGGGGCGTTTGCGCCATGGTGCCTGGGTTTTGGCATGGTCGTGTCGTTCACGGCGGTGGCGGGGCAGGACGTGCCGTCGGGTGCAAGCCTTGCTCCGATTGCCAGCCATGCGCCGTCCCAGCCCAATGATCTGGTGCCCGCCACGCGAACCGCTCTGGCCGCTTTCGTGCTGGGCCGGGCAGGCGAACCACAGGCAGCATTCTGGCTGGCGAGCCTTGGCGCGGGGGCCGTTCCGGACGGATTTGCCGGTGCGGGGCCGGAAGCCATTCCCAAAATTGACTTCAAGCGCTATGTGCGGCTGGACCCCAACGGGCCGGTGCCGCTGGCCCCCGCCTTCCCGGAAGTGGAGCGCAGCCGCAAGTCTGACCCGTTTGTCGCCCTGCGCCCGGCTTTTGATGCGGGATTGCGGGACGGGGCGGCCTGGGCGCGGCGGCGGACCTCTGGCCTGGCCTTTGGCATTGACGAGGCGGGAATCACCTCGGCATTTCAGGTGATCGAGGGCGATGTGCCCGGCCCCGACGCCGTCGCCGGATTCGAACCCTGGCCCGAAGGCGGGACGTTGACCACGCGGGCCTCACGGGCCGATATTTCGCCCGGAGCTGGCAGTTCCACGCGCACCGGCAGCCCGGTGGCGCAGGTGCGCGATGGCGCCACGCCCGCCGTGCCACGCGCCGTGGCATTGGCCTCGGCCACGCCAATTGCGCTGGATGCCACACCGGTGGAGGTGATCGCGCTGGCGCGGACAGGTTTGCCGGCACCCGCTGTCAATGCCACGATCGTCCCCAGGACGGAGCGGCCGGACTATGCCGCGCTGCTGGATCCCGACCATGTCGCCAGGGAAAAGCGCTGCCTGGCCGAAGCGATCTATTTTGAAGCCCGCAGCGAAAGCGAATCGGGGCAGGCCGCCGTAGCCCAGGTGATCTTCAACCGGGTCAACAGCGGTCTCTATCCATCAAGCGTCTGCGGCGTGGTCTACCAGAACCGCCAGCGCCGCAATGCCTGCCAGTTTTCCTTTGCCTGCGACGGCAAATCGCTGAAAATCACCGAGCCGGAGCCATGGGCTGTGGCCGTGCGGATTGCCGATGCCGTGACGACCGGCGAAACCTACAGTGCCGGTGTGGGCGCTTCCACCCATTATCATGCCAATTATGTGCGCCCGCGCTGGGCCAAACGCCTGAAGAAGATGGACGTGATTGGCAACCACATTTTCTACAAGCTGCGGCCGGGCCAAACCTGACGGCATTTCAGCGCGGCGTTTGTCCACCAGAATGTCCGGTCACCGGGGCAAGCCGGGACAGCCATTCGGGATGCCAGGCCTGGGCTGCGAGCAACAGCAGCGCCACAAGGGCAAATGCCATCGACAGCCCCAGCAAAAAACCGACAAAAGCGGAAAACGGCTTTGGCAAGTTTCCGCTTGGGGCATTGTGCGCCGCCGGCGGGAGACGCGCGGCGGACACGGGCAAAAGGCCCACCGGCACCGCACGATAGCGCGTAGCCGCCGACACATTGAGCGACAGCGATACCGGCAGCGGTTCCCCGGCGATGCGGCCGAAGGTGGCGATGATCAGGTCATTTTGCTGGCGCCATGTATCCATCCGCGCCGCCTCCTGCGGCCTGCTGGCCAGATAGGCCATGACAGCAGGGCGACGGTCCGCCTCCAGCTGACCATCGACACAGGCATGAAGTTCAGCTTCAATCACGGGGGAGGAGGTGGTGCGCATTCCAGATGCCGCCTTACCTGACCAGACGGAGGTGCGTCGAGCTATCGGGGCTGCCGCGATGGAGGGACTGCTTCATTTGCGCCGCAAGACTGGCCCGGGCGCGGGCGATGCGGGCAATCAGGGTGGGACGGGGCAGGCCAAGTATGGCGGCAGCCACGCCATAACTGAGGCCCTCCAGCACCACGAGCATCAAGGCTTCGCGTTCTTCCAGCGCCAATGCGTGGAACAGGCCGGCGTCATTGCTGCGGGCAGCAGCTTTGAACGGATGGCTCTCGTGATTTCCCGGCGCGGGCACATAGTCCGGCGGCAAACTGCGGGGGAAACGCATATTTTGGCGCTGCTGAAGACTTTGGGTGGCATTGCGCTGGCCGACCTCAGCATTTTGGGCAATGCGTTCGCGCTGGCGGTTGATGCCAACCAGAATGGCATACAGCCAATGACGGGTAGCGATATTGTTGGCGGGCGTATCGAACCTCAGGGCGCGCAGCAGCGTCTCATGTACAAGATCGTCGCCCGCGTCGGGCAGACTATTCTCCCCTCCAGCAACCAGCGCATGGGCCAGCCTGCGCAGCGACGGGGTCAGTTGCTCGATTTCCGAACGCAAATTCACAACTGGACATCCCCGCACGAAAAGCCCGGCGCAATACCTGCAAAACACAAGCTTTTATCATTAACCAGTGTTAACAAATATGAAGCCGTCGGCCAGCAAAAAGTTTCGATTTGCAGCGGCTTTTCACAATTTTATTTTTTTCGCGCGGTTGCCCGGGGGACGCCAGCGCGGTTAAGGGGCCCCGGCAGTCCAAAGGCTTGCAATAAGCCGGCGCGCAGCTTAAACGCGACAGCAACCGGACCGCTCCGCTGGTCCGTTGCACAATTGTTCAGGCGCTTTCAAAATGACTCAATCCGGCACTTCATCGGACGCGTCCCAGGTGGTGACGCTCGTGTCCAACGCCATTCTCGCTGGCAAGCGCGGGCTGGTCATGGGCGTGGCCAACAATCGCTCCATTGCCTGGGGCATTGCCAAGGCCTGCCATGCCGCCGGTGCCAAACTGGCTTTCACCTATCAGGGTGAGGCGCTGGAAAAGCGGGTGCGGCCGCTGGCGGCAGAACTGGATGCGGCGGTTGTGGGCCATTGCGATGTCACCAATCCGGCTTCCATTGACGAAGTGTTTGAAAATGTGAAGCAATTATGGGGCGGCCTCGATTTCGTCGTCCATTGCATCGCCTTCTCCGACAAGGACCAGCTTACCGGTCGCTATGTCGAGACCACGCAGGAAAATTTCACCAATTCGCTGCTGATCTCCTGTTATTCCTTCACCGCCATTGCCCAGCGTGCAGAAAAATTGATGACATCGGGCGGCTCGATGCTGACGCTGACCTATTACGGGGCGGAAAAGTGGATGCCGCATTACAATGTCATGGGGGTGGCCAAGGCGGCGCTGGAAGCCAGCGTGCGCTACCTGGCTGCGGACCTTGGTGAGAAGAACATCCGCGTCAACGCAATTTCTGCCGGGCCGATCAAGACCCTTGCCGCCTCCGGCATTGGCGATTTCCGCTACATCCTGCGCTGGAATGAATATAATGCGCCGCTGCGCCGCACCGTGACCACCGAGGAAGTCGGCGAGTCCGCAGTCTACCTGCTTTCCAATATGTCGCGTGGCGTCACCGGGGAGATTCTGCATGTCGATGCCGGCTATCATGTCGTGGGCATGAAGAACCCGAACGCGCCTGACATTGGCGCTGTGGGATAGACGGCTTGCCTGCGGAACCTATGTCCATGCCGTTTGAATGCCCCTACCGTATCATTTTCCTGCGCCATGGCGAGACCGACTGGAATCTGGCGGGCCGGTTCCAGGGCCAGCGGGATATTCCGCTCAATGCCCTGGGCCGAGAGCAAGCCCCTGCGGCCGGGCGGATGGTGCTGAATTATTTGGGGCCGGATGCGGCGGCGATTCTGGCCGATATAGATTTTGTCGCCTCGCCGCTGCAGCGCACCCGCGAAACGATGGAACTGGCCCGAACCGCCATGGGCCTGCTGCCCAATCCCTATGACATGGATGACCGGCTGAAGGAATTATCGTTCGGCACCTGGGAGGGCCTGGTCTGGCGCGAAGTGGTGGCTCGCGATGGCGATCTCGCCCGTGCCCGCGAACGCGACAAATGGGGTTTTGTGCCGCCGCAGGGCGAGAGCTATCTGATGCTGGGCGAGCGACTCAGGCCATGGGTGGCCAGTTTGACGGGCGATTGCATCGTGGTGGCGCATGGCGGGGTGGCGCGGGCGCTGTTGAACCTGATTGGCGGCATGGCCCCGGATGCTGCGCCCACAGCCAGCATCTGGCAGGGCCGGCCGCTGGTGTTCGAGGGCGGGGCCTATTGCTGGCTGTAACCGGCGGAGTGTTCATTTTCGCGTCATGCTGGTTGTGGCACAAGTGTTTTTTGGCTTGCGGGCGAGGCGTGTTTGGGGCCAAGTTTGTGGTCCACAGCGGAACAGGCGCAGTGGCTGGCCTGTCTTGCTGATTTGTGCAAGATAGTGTGGTCCCGAACAGAAGTGCGTAATCCAACCGCCTCCACCCAACCGGACGCCTGTTTCAATGAACGAAATTAACCTGAAGTTTTCACGCCAGGCGGGTGCTGCTGGCCAGGCGGTTGATATTCTTGGCATGGGCGAAACCGGCCTGGCCTGGCCCGCCGTGCTGGCCGGGCCGCAGCATCCCGACTTCCTGCGCGACGAACTCCTGTGCGAAATCTTTGCGGCCAGCGTGGCAGCCGACCCCGCCGGCATTGCCATGATGAGCGGTGATTTGCGGCTGACCTATGCCCAGGTGGACCAGCAGGCGCTCGGCATTGCGCGCGGGCTGGTGCGGCTGGGCATCAAGGCCGGCGATGTCGTCGGCCTGTGGATGGCGCGCGGCGTCGATTTGCTGGTGGCGCAAATCGCCATTGCCAAAACCGGGGCGGCCTGGCTCCCGTTCGACGCCGATGCGCCGGTAGACCGCATTGCCGTCTGCCTCAGCGATAGCGGTGCCAAAGCGCTGCTGACTGCCCCCGCGTGCCTGGCCAAAGCCGGCACGCACATGCCCTGCCAGCTGCTAACCGCGCTGACGCTGACCGACCGGACCGACAGCAGGACCGTGGTTGATGCGCGCGCGCTGGGGGCAACCCCGGCGCATCCGGCCTATATGATCTATACCTCCGGATCGACCGGAATGCCCAAGGGCATTGTCATCACCAATGCCAATATCTGCCATTATCTGCGCTCGGCCAATGAAATCTACCGGATCAGTTCGAGTGATGTGGTATTTCAGGGCGCGTCCGTCGCCTTTGACCTGTCGATGGAAGAAATCTGGGTGCCCTATCTGGCGGGTGCCAAACTGTTTGTGGCGACGCCGGAAATTCTGGGCGAGTCCGACAAGCTTCCCGATGTGATGGATGCAGCGGGCATTACGGTGCTGGATACGGTGCCGACCTTGCTGGCGCTGCTGCCGCGCGATGTGCCCTCGCTGCGCATCATCATTCTGGGCGGCGAGGCCTGCCCGCCCGCGCTCGGCCAGCGCTGGTGCCGCCCGCACCGGACGATTTTCAACTCCTATGGCCCCACAGAGGCCACGGTGGTGGCCACCATTGCCGAAGTGCGCCCGAACGAGACGGTGACCATTGGTCGGCCCATTCCCAACTACACCTGCTACATCGTCGATGCCGGGCTGAAGCTGGTGGAGCAGGGGGTTGAGGGCGAATTGTTGATCGGCGGCCCCGGCGTGGCCCAGGGCTATCTGCAGCGACCGCAACTGACGGCGGAAAAATTCATCGCCAACCCCTTTGGTTCGCAGGCGGGTGACAATGTTCTGTACCGCTCCGGCGATGCGGTGGCCCTCGATGGCCAGGGGAATATCGCCTTCCGGGGCCGGATTGACGACCAGGTCAAGATACGCGGCTTCCGCGTCGAGCTGGGCGAGATTGAGGCCAGGCTGGCAGAACAGCCGGGCATTGCCCATGCCGCCGTGGTGTTGCGCCAGGACGATGGCATGGACCAGCTGGTTGCCTTCCTCGTGGCCGAACGCGGCGTTACGCCCGACCCAAAAGCGCTGCGCACCAGCCTGCGCGCTACCCTTCCGCCCTATATGGTGCCGGGCCGCTATGAAATGCTGGAGGATTTGCCCAAACTTTCCTCGGGCAAGGTCAACCGCAACCAGTTGAAGAAAGCGCCGCTGGCAACCCTAGCGCCGGTGGAGGAGCAGGAGGAGCCGCAATCGCCCAACGAGGCAATCTTGCTGGCCGCCGCCAAAAAGGCGCTTCCGCCGCAGTCTATTGCGTTTGATGCCGATTTTTTCACAGATCTCGGCGGTCATTCGCTGATCGCCGCGCGGTTTGTCTCGCTGGTGCGCGAGACGCCGCAGCTGGCGGGGATTACCCTGCAGGATGTCTACAACACCCGCTCGCTGCGCAAGATGGCGGCGCTGATGGACGTTAAATTTGCCGGTGTCCACATTCCCCGGGACCTGTCGTTTGAACCGCCGCCGCTGTTGCGCCGCTTTCTGTGCGGTCTGGCGCAGGCGGCAATGTTGCCAATTGTACTGGGCCTGATGACCGCGCAATGGCTGGCGGTGTTTGTCAGTTACCGGCTGGTAGCCGACATTTCCTCCAGCATTTTTGCCGAAATGGGGGCGCTGCTGGGCGTCTACATGACGGTGAACATTGCCACCTTCATCATCGCCATTGCCGCCAAATGGATTTTGCTGGGGCGGACGAAGCCGGGGCGCTACCCCTTGTGGGGCGTGTACTATTTCCGCTGGTGGCTGGCCCACCGCTTCATGGACCTGACCCATATCAAATGGCTGCAGGGATCGCCGCTGATGCGGCTGTATCTCAACGCGCTGGGGGCCAGGGTTGGGCGCAATTGCATGATTGGCGAGGTCGATGTCGGCGCGGTGGACCTGATCAGCATCGGGGCCGGCTCCAGTCTCGGCGGCAAGCTGCTGCTGGCCAATGCCCGGGTGGAGGGCAATGAGTTCATCGTCGGGCGCATCGATATCGGGGCTGACTGCTATATCGGCACCTCCTGCGTCATCGAAGACGATGTCATGGTCGGCGACGGTGCGGAATTGCGCGACCTAACCTCAGTGCAGGCCGGGATGCGCATCGGTGCCTATGAAGTCTGGGACGGTTCGCCCGCGCGGCAGGACGGCATGGTCAACCAGGCCGAACTCGACGAACCAGCGACCGCCTCGACCGGTCGGCGCGGCATCCAGGGCGTGCTCTATCTCATCATGCTGCTGGTGATCCCGCCGATTGGGCTTTTGCCGATTTTTCCGGCTTTCTGGGTGTTTGACAAGCTGGACGATTATCTCGGCTACGGCCTTGACGACCATTTTGTCTACATGATGTCGATCCCGCTGATGGCCTGGCCGACAGCGTTCGTGATGGTGCTGATTACCGTGGGGTTTATCGCGATCAACCGCTGGATCATTTTGCCTTCTGTCAAGGAGGGCAGATATTCGGTTTATTCGTGGTTTTATTTCAGGAAATGGGTGATTGGCCTGACGACGGAAATTACCCTGGAGGTGCTGTCCTCGCTGTTTGCCACCATCTACATGCGGACATGGTATCGCCTGATGGGGTCAAGGATTGGCAAGGATGCGGAAATCTCGACCAATCTTTCCGGGCGCTATGACATTGTCGAGATTGGCGAGAAATGCTTCATTGCCGATGAAGTGGTGTTTGGCGATGAAGACGTGCGGCGTGGCTGGATGAACCTGCAAAAGGTGCGCACCGGCGCGCGTGTCTTCATCGGCAATGACGGCGTAGTGCCGCCGGGGGCCGATATTCCCGATGATGCATTGATTGGCATTAAATCCAAGCCACCGGCCAATGAGCTGATGAGTCCCGGGGATACCTGGTTTGGCTCGCCGCCGATCAAGCTGCCGGTGCGCCAGCGCTTTGATGGCGGCGGGGCCAACTGGACTTATGAGGCTCCGGCGTGGAAAAAGTTTATGCGCGCGGTGTTCGAAGCCGTGCATATTTCGCTGCCGACCATGCTGTTCATCACTTTTGGCACCTGGGCTGTCGATATCTTCGGCCAGAGCCTTGAGGATGGCAAATACGGGGAGGTGTTCTACCTCTTCCTCCTCGCTTCGGTAGCGATTTCGGTGGCACTGACCTCCGTCGTCATCATCATCAAATGGCTGACCATGGGGGCTTATGAGCCGGTGACCAAACCGATGTGGTCGTGGTGGGCGATGCGCACCGAATCGGTGGCGGTGATGTACTGGGGCATGGCGGGCAAAGTGCTGCTCGACCATTTGCGCGGCACGCCGTTCCTGCCCTGGGTGTTGCGCCTGTTTGGCACCAGGCTTGGCAAGGGCATTTACATGAACATGACCGACATCACCGAATATGATTGCGTGACGGTCGGCGATTTCTGCGCGCTGAACTCGCTCAGCGCCCTGCAAACCCATCTCTACGAGGACCGGGTGATGAAGGTTGGCCGCGTCTGGATCGGTCGCGGTGTGACAGTGGGTTCCGGCTCCACCGTGCTCTACGACACCAGGGTTCACGATTACGCCCGGCTGGGACCGCTGACGCTGGTGATGAAGGGCGAGGAAATTCCGGCGAACTCGGAGTGGATTGGTTTGCCAGCGGTGCCGAAGGCGGGGTAGGGGCGCGAACCTTCAGGTTCGCGTTTTTTTGAATGTCAGGAACACTACAGGCGAACCTGAAGGTGCGTGCTCCCTGGTATTTGACGGCGTTTCCTGCCCCGCCTACAACCCGGCAATTACTCCAGCCATTGTCAAAAACATGTCCCACAACACCTTCGGCCACCTCTTCCGCGTCACCACTTTTGGCGAATCGCACGGCCCGGCGCTCGGCTGCGTCGTCGATGGCTGCCCGCCATTGCTGCCGCTCAGCGAAGCCTTCATCCAGGGCTTTCTCGACAAGCGCCGGCCCGGCCAGTCGAAATTCACCACGCAACGGCAGGAGCCGGACGCGGTGAAAATCCTGTCGGGGGTGTTTGCCGACGAGCGCACCGGCCAGCTGGTGACCACCGGCACGCCGATTGCCATGATGATCGAAAATGTTGACCAGCGCTCGAAAGACTATGGCGACATTGCCCAAAAATTCCGTCCCGGCCACGCCGATTTCACCTATGATGCGAAATATGGCATCCGCGATTATCGCGGCGGCGGGCGCTCTTCGGCGCGTGAGACGGCGGCGCGGGTGGCGGCGGGGGCGATTGCCCGCCTGGTAGTGCCGGGCGTAAAAGTGCGCGGCGCGCTGGTGCAGATGGGGCCGCACCACATCAACCGCGATCTTTGGGACTGGAGCCAGGTGGAGCAGAATCCGTTTTTCTGCCCCGACGCCAGGGCAGCTGTCTTGTTTGAGGATTATCTCAATGGCATCCGCAAAGTCGGCTCCTCCTGCGGCGCAGTGATTGAACTGGTAGCCGAGGGCGTGCCGGCAGGCTGGGGTGCGCCGATCTATGGCAAACTTGATTCCCGAGCTGGCCTCGGCGCTGATGAGCATTAAT
>JAYVYA010000061.1:0-7331 GCA_043784745.1 Hyphomicrobiales bacterium | reverse complement strand
CGGGATGCGCCTCCCCACGAACCCTTCAACCTACCCCAAATTCAAATCCTTGAAGAAATCATTGCCCTTGTCGTCGATGACGATAAAGGCCGGGAAATCGACGACATCAATGAGGAAAATCGCTTCCATCCCCAGTTCGGGATATTCCAGTACTTCGACATGGCGGATGCAGTCCTGCGCCACCCGGGCCCCCGGGCCGCCGATGGAGCCAAGATAGAAGCCGCCGTGGCGCTTGCAGGCCTCGCGCACCTCTTTCGAGCGGTTGCCCTTGGCCAGCATCACCAGCGAGCCGCCTGCCGCCTGGAATTGCTCGACATAGGAATCCATCCGCCCCGCCGTGGTCGGGCCGAAGGAGCCGGAGGCATAGCCCGCCGGAGTTTTGGCCGGACCGGCGTAATAGACCGGGTGGTTTTGCAGGCTGAGCGGCATCGCCTCGCCGCGCTCCAGCCGTTCGCGGATTTTGGCATGGGCGGCATCGCGTGCCACCACCAGCGGGCCAGTGAGAGAGAGGCGGGTTTTAATGGGATGGGCGGAGAGCGCTGCCAGAATCTCCGGCATGGGCCGGGTCAGGTCAATCTGTACCACCGGCCCGCCGAGCTCCTCGCCACCGGACTCAGGCAGGTATTGCGCGGGGTTATGCTCCAGCTCCTCCAGAAACACGCCCTCGCGGGTGATTTTGCCGAGGGCCTGGCGGTCGGCGGAGCAGGAAACACCGAGGCCGATGGGCAGACTGGCCCCATGGCGCGGCAGGCGCACCACGCGCACATCATGGCAGAAATATTTGCCGCCAAATTGCGCGCCCACGCCCAGCTGCTGCGTCAGAAGCTGGATTTCGGCTTCCATGGCGAGATCGCGGAAGGCGTGGGCGTCCTCCCCGCCCGCAGTTGGCAGGCCGTCGTAATATTTGGTTGAAGCCAGCTTGACCGTCTTCATCACCAGTTCGGCGCTGGTGCCGCCAATGACGATGGCGAGGTGGTAGGGCGGGCAGGCCGACGTGCCCAGCGTCAGGATTTTCTCCCTCAGAAACGCTATCAGCCGGTCATGGGTGAGGATCGAAGGCGGGGCCTGATAGAAAAAGCTCTTGTTGGCCGAGCCCCCGCCTTTGGCAATGAACAGGAACCTGTATTCGTCCTCGCCCTCCGCATAGATTTCAATTTGCGCGGGCAAGTTGGATCTGGTGTTCTTTTCCTCGAACATCGACAGCGGGGCGAGCTGGGAATAGCGCAGATTCTTCTTCTCATAGGCATCGCGGATGCCTTCGGCCAAGGCGCTTTCGTCGTCCCCCTCCGTCATCACCAGGCGCCCGCGCTTGCCCATCACGATGGCGGTGCCGGTATCCTGGCACATCGGCAGCACACCGCCGGCGGCAATATTGGCGTTTTTCAGGAGGTCAAACGCCACAAACTTGTCATTGGATGTGGCTTCGGCATCCTCAAGGATTTTGGCAAGCTGGGCCAGATGGGCGGGGCGCAGCAGGTGGTTGATGTCCACCATCGCCTGTTCCGCCAGCAGCCGCAAAGCCTCGCGCGGCACGTTGAGGAAGCTGCGGGCGCCCGCCTTCTCCACGCTCACCCCGCCATCACCCAGCCGCCGGTAGGGGGTCGTGTCCCTGGCGAGGGAGAACAGGGGGGCGTAGTGATAGGGCATGGCGCGGTGCTCCGGGCGGGTTTAAAAGTATTTATGCGTTCGCAGGCGCGTTTGGAAGGGGGTTGGCTGGGGCGGGCGGCCCGCATCCACAGCGCCCCGCCCCGCTTTAGACTCCTCACCCCATCAATTCCGCCATCCGCCCCAGATCGACATTGCCGCCCGAGATCAAAACCCCTACCTTTTTGCCGCGCGCCGCCACCTTGTTGCAAAACACCGCCGCCGCGCCCAGGCACCCCGTCGGCTCCACTACAATCTTCATCCGCGCGGCAAAAAACTTCATGCTCTCCACCAGTTCGGCATCGGACACCGTGACAATATCATCCACCAGTTCGCGGATCACGGCAAAGGTGTGCTCGCCCACCATTTGAGTCTGCGCGCCATCGGCAATGGTCCTCGGCGTGTCGATCCGCACCCGGGCACCGCTGCGGAACGAGCGTTGCCCGTCATTGCCCGCCTCCGGCTCGACGCCGATAATCCGGCAGGTCGGGTTGAGGGCGCGGGCGGCAATGGCGCAGCCCGACAGCAGGCCGCCGCCGCCCAGCGGCACCAGCAGCAGGTCGAGCGGCCCGGCATCTTCGATCAATTCCTTCGCCGCCGTGCCCTGTCCGGCCATGATGTGCAGATTGTCAAACGGGTGCACCAGCGCCAGCCCGCGCTCTGCGGCCAGCTCGCCCGCAAACACATCCCGGTCGATTTTGTAACGGTCCAGCAGGATCACTTCCGCGCCATAGCCGCGCGTGGCGGCAAGCTTGCTGGCTGGCGCATCCTCCGGCATCACGATGGTGGCGCGGCTACCGAGCAGCCGGGCCGATAGCGCAATGCCCTGCGCATGGTTGCCGGAGGAAACGGCAATCACGCCCCTTGCCAGCTGCGCCGGGGACAATTGCGAGACGGCATTATACGCCCCGCGAAACTTGAAGGCACCGCCGCGCTGCAAATTCTCTGCCTTGAAATGCAGCTCCGCGCCGCTGGCTGCATTGGCCTGGCGGGAAGTGAGCACGGGCGTGCGGTGGGCAATGCCGCGAATACGGGCATGGGCGGCTTCGATATCGGCGAAGGTGATGGGCAGCATGGCAGGCTCCGGGGCTTGAGCCAGTGTAGACGGCGGGCGAGGTTGCGGGAAGGGCATTGGGTGCTATTGCACCCGCCGCCGCCACCCCATCCACATCACCACCATTGCCCCGGCCAGCGTTGCCAGTGCCCACGGATTGGCGCGGATGGCAAAACCGGCGGTGGAGGAGATCGCAAGGCCGATCATCTGGTCGGCAATCGACACCGTGAACGGCACTTTGGTCTTGCCATAAAACGTCTCGCGCTTGCCCTCGGTGCGAAACCACAGATGGATGCAGCACACGCACAAAATCGCCGCCAAGCTCGAAACCAGGCCAATTCCGGCGGCCAAAGCCGAATGCCAGAACACCATGCCGAGCGGCAGCAGCAGCAAAATGGCGGCCACCTGCACCACAATGGCAATCCGGGCGCAGTCCATCTCCCGCCGCGTCACCGGGGCACTGGCCATCAGTTCGGGCGCATCCTCGCCCGAAATCATCAGCCGCGACACCCCGGCCGCTATCTGGCCCGCCAGCAGGGTCAGGGCCGACACCATCAGCCAGAGCGGCGGCGCATCGCCGCCCTGCGCTTTGGTCAGCACCACCACGGGGGGCAGCAAATAGACCAGAGGTGTCAACAGCTCGCCCGCCAGCCACGGCGAGCGCAGGGCTACCAGCCATTCCTTGCGCCGCAGCATGGCCGGAGCGCTGGCGCGAAACAGCGGGCCGTGCCGGGCTTTTGTGCGGCCCCGGTCGCGCACGCCCATGTCCGCCCCCAACGCCGTGACGGCATTGGCGGCAAGGCGGCCGGCAAGGAAATGCGCGGCAAAAGCCATCGCAAGGCCCGCCAGCAGCGCCAGCTCCAGCATCGGCAGGGCGGCACCCAGCAGGGCGCGGGCGGGCCAGACCAGCGGGCTGTGTGCGGCAAGGGCGCTGGACTGGCTCCAGTCCATCAGCCTGCCAGCCATCCATTCCTGGGTTTCGTCCGATACCAGCCGGTTGAGCTGCGCGACAATGCCAATGCCCGTGGCCAGCACGGTGGCCAGCACCTGCGCTACCACCCGGGTGCGTTTGGCCCCGATGCTGGAGAACATCAGCGTGGCGAGCCCGGCCGCCATGGCGGTGGCCAGCGCCGTCAGAATGAGCGCCAGCGGATAAATCGCCAGCCAGCGCCAATCGCCGTGCAGCGCCGCCATATTGGCAAAGGGCGCCGTGAACCCCAGCCCCGGCACCAGGGTTTGCAGGCCCACGGCGAGAAGCCGGGCCGAAAAAATTTTCCGCCGCGACATCGGCGAGGACAAGAGCAGGTCCAAATCCGCCCGGCTGTAGAGCAGGTGCGTCACCCCGTCGAGGCTGCGGGCCACCAGAATGGCAAAAGCCATGGCCATGAAAAAGCTGATCGACATGATGTCGGCTGCCGACGGGTCCAGCGGCACCGCCTTCAATGTTGCGGCAAACGGGATGCCGGCGACATGCAGCACCAGCTGCAAAAAGCCGGCCCAGAAAATCAGGTTGCGGTTGCGCGCGAAAAAGCCGGTGCCTCTGGCCGCAGGCAGGGAGCGCAGCGCCAGCCGCGCCTCATGCGCCAGCAGCCAGGCAAAGCTGCCGGGCGACGCGCCGGGGCGTGCGGCTGGCACGGGGGCGGCAACAACAGCTTGGGCGGGCATGGCAGGGGCACTCCGGACAGGAGCGCCCCTTATGCGGCAAGGGAATGAAAAAACGGTTGCCCGGGCTGCCTTCCCGGGACCGCGACCGTCCCGGCCGCTGGTGCGGCGCGTCCCCTGTGCCATGCTGCCAGCAATTGATGCGGCACGAGCGGGCGGGACGCCCGCGATCCCGAAGCGCTACTTCTTGGCTGCCTTGCGGGCGGCATATTTTGCATCGCGCTGGGCTTTGCGGTCGGCCTCATCCAGCATGACGCGGGCAGCCATTTCGTGCTGCTTGCTCTTTTTCTCGGCATCCTCGGCGAGCTTGGCCAAAGCCTCGGCCTCGCGGCGGGCGGCGGCTTCCGCCTCGCGGGCGGCTTTCTCGGCGGCTTCGCGCGCCAGCTTCTCCTCGCGTGCCCGAGTCTTTTCGGCCTCGCGCCCGGCGCGCGCTTCGGCCACCGCCTTGCGTCCAGCTTCGCGCGCCAGCACGGCGGGGTCATCGGCGGCGGGTTTGCTGCGGAATTTTTCGAGTTTCGCGGCAGCGGCAGCTGCGGCGGCCTTGCGGCGCTCGTTGAAATCATCGGCCTTGAATATGCTCAATTGCGCCCTGCTGTGGAATGATGGATCGAGGCCCCTTCCATGCCCCCTTGCGCGGCGGTTTTCAACCGGAAAATAGGCGGTGCCGCACAGGGCAGGCGCGTGATTTTCGCAGGCCGGTTTCGGCGCTTGCACAAAACTGCGAATCAGGTTTTACTCCTTTTATCGTCAACGAACGAAAGGAGGTGATCTCGTGTTTCATTGTCACATATTGCAGCAGCTGGTTTGCGGGGTCGGAACAATCTCTTTTGGTGTGCGTCCGGTCTAGCAAATCTCACGCTTTGACAGCGCTATCTGGCTGATCTGCCCAAGGCAATGAAGGGACCGTCCGAGAGGGTGGTCCCTTTTTTGTTGCGTTAATTCGAAACTTGTGGATTAATTCTGAAGGGAGCTCAAGGCTGGCAACAACATAATGTGAAAATCAAATTCGAAATGAGAAATCAATGGAATCCACCCGAATTTTTTTCGCAACACTTCCGGCACTCACCTTCTCAGAAGTTTACCGGTTGCACCAATTTCTTCGCATGTTTTCCCTAAATTTTAATGGGCAAACCCGGCTGTTTTCCGGTTCCACACAATCAAAAGACCAATCAACGCCATCGATGTGAATGCCGCGCCCGCAAGAAATGTCATGCGCGGGCCATAAGCGTCCCAAAGCCCCCCGGCGATGACGCTGGCGGCAAGCATGGCAATGCCGCTCGCCAGATTGAACATGCCGAAGGCTGTGCCACGCAGGTCGGGTGGAGCTGTGTCGGCAACGAGCGTCGCCAGCAGGCCCTGAGTGAGACCCATGTGCAACCCCCAGAACACGACACCGAGCAACACGACCGGCACGGTAGCGCCGAAGGCGAGGATGAGGTCGGCGATGACCAGCATTCCGATTCCGGCAAATAATATTCCATTTCTCCCGATGCGGTCGGACAAGACGCCTGCCGGATAGGCCACCGCAGTGTAGACGATATTCATCACGACCATGATGGCTGGGACGAGCGCAATCGGCATGCCGGCATTCTGCGCCTTCAAAATCAGAAACGCGTCACTGAAACGCCCAAGCGTGAAGATGGCGGCTATTGCGGTAACCGCCCAGAAGGGCGCAGCAAGACGTTTGACATCGCTTGGTTGCATGCGAGGTTTCGCGTCATTCGCCGTGGCCGATTTTTTCGGCTCCTCGACGCCGTAGACCAACAGTGCCAATGCGACGAAGGCCGGAATGACCGCAAGCCAGAATACCAGCTTGAAATTGTTCATCGTCAGCAACATCAGGCCGATCACCAGCAGCGGGCCGGTAAAGGCGCCAGCGGTATCGAGCGACTGACGGAGACCAAAGCTTGCGCCGCGTAGATGCTCGGGGGCGATGTCGGCAATCAGCGCATCGCGCGGCGCGCCCCGGATACCCTTTCCGATCCGGTCAACGAACCGGGCCCCTACAAACCAACCGATGCTGGATGCCAGCGGGAACACAGGCTTCGTGAAAGCGGCCAGGCCATAACCGATCACGACCAGCAGCTTGCGGCGGCCAAGCCAATCCGAAATGGCACCGGAAAAGACTTTGGTAATCAGGGCTGTCGCCTCGGCGATCCCTTCGATAAAGCCCACCGTCATAACTGATGCGCCAAGGACGGTGACCAGATAGAGCGGGAACAGCGCGTGGATCATCTCGGACGAGATGTCCATAAACATGCTGACGAACCCAAGCGCCCATATGCTGCGGGGAATGTCCCGCCAGGATATGATCTTGCTTTCGTTCATGGCCCGTCGCCCTTTCAATCGTAACACAATGAGCATGCGCGATCCCGGTCGGATCTGCAAGGATGCCCATCCCGCATCACGACTGCCGGGTTACGGTGATATCAATTATCAGATACCATTCCGATACTATTCGCGCTCAATCGTCCCCATTTCCACTACCCCCTCAATTCCGCCTCCCCCGCCCCACCACATTCACCAGCCCCTCCCCCCGCTCAAACGCCTCAATCTGCTCCGCCACCCCCTCGACAATCGCCTCCGGCTCCGAGGCCGCCGCATTGTGGGGGGTAATTGTCATAGCCGGGTGGTGCCAGAGGGGGGAGCTTTCCGGCAAAGGTTCGATTTCGAAGACATCCAGCGTCGCGGCTTTCAGCGAGCCTTCCTCCAGGCAGGCCAGAATGTCGGCCTCCACCTGCAAGCCGCCGCGCCCGGCATTGAGCAATATGGGCCCGCCGAGGCGGCCGTCGCGCGGCAATTGCCGCAGCAGGTCCGCGTTGAGAATGCCCCGCGTTTCCGGCGTCAGTGGCAGCAGGCACACCAGAATATCGGTGCGGGCGAGGAAGGCGGGCAGCCCTTCGGTCCCGGCATAGCTGGCAATGCCGGGCAGGGTTTTAAGCGTGCGCGCCCAGCCCGCCATTTCAAACCC
>JAYVYA010000060.1:0-3362 GCA_043784745.1 Hyphomicrobiales bacterium | reverse complement strand
CGATCCGGCTGGCCGATGGCGGCACACTGGCGACCGATCTGGTGCTGGCGGGCATTGGCGTCGTCCCCAATTTTGAAGTCGCCGCCGCCGCCGGCCTGCCCTGCGACAATGGCGTCCTGGTCGATGGGCATTTGCGCACCGCCGACCCCGTCATTTCAGCCATTGGCGATATTGCCCGCTTCCCCACCCGGTTTGCCGCCGCCCCGGTGCGGCTGGAATCGGTGCAGAACGCCATTGACCACGGCAAGCACGCCGCCGCCGCCCTGATGGGCAGCGACGCCCCCTATGCCGCCGTGCCGTGGTTCTGGACCGAGCAATATGAATCCATGCTGCAAATGGCCGGGCTGAACACGGGGTTTGACGAGGAGATTCTGCGCGGCGATCCAGCGGCGGGCAGTTTCTCGGTGGATTACCGGCGCGGCGGCCAGCTGGTCGGAATTGACAGCGTCAATGCGCCAAGGGACCATTTGCTGGCGCGGCGGGCGCTGCAGGGCGGAGTTTAGATGCCGGCCGGCGACCGGCGCTACAATCCTTTGGAAAATGGTGGTCAACGCGCCAGCGCGATGATCCGGGCCACGTCCACATGCGCTTCCAGATGCGCCGCCAGAGTGTCGAGGGTCGCTTCAACACCCTCTTCATAGGATGCGCCTGATGCCTGTGCGCCAAAATCGGCCAGCCAGTTGCTGCGAAACCCATCGCTGCTGAACAGGCCATGGACATAGCAGCCCTGCACCCGGCCATTAGCGGAGATGGCCCCGTTGGGGCGGCCCCCGGCCAGGCGCAGCATGGGGCGGGCAGTGTCGGGTCCCGCCGTTTCGCCCATGTGGATTTCGTAGCCCTCCAGCGCCAGCCCGCCGGTGGAATACCCGCTGACCCGGGCCAGCGTTTTGTGCGGCGTCAGATGCGTCACCACATCGAGCAGGCCCAGCCCTTGCGCCGAGCCGGGCGGTCCTTCAATGCCGCCGCAATCGTGGATTTCCCGCCCCAGCATCTGGTAACCGCCGCAAATGCCCAGCACATGGCCGCCGCGCCGGACATGGGCGGCAAGGTCAATATCAAACCCGGCGGCACGGAAATCGGCGAGGTCGGCCAGGGTGGCCTTGGAGCCGGGCAGCAGCACCACATCCGCATTGCCGGGCAAGGCCTGACCGGGGCGGACCATGACGAGGCGCACGTCCGGCTCAGCCAGCAGCGGGTCCAGATCGTCAAAATTGGCGATGCAGGGCAACAGCGGCACGGCGATCGTCAGCCGCCCGGTGCCCGGTGCGCGCGGCTGGGCCAGCGCCATCGCATCCTCGGCGGGCAGGCGGGCGGCATCGGCGAAGAACGGCACGAGGCCGAGGCCGGGCCAGCCGGATTTTTCGGCAATCAACTGCATCCCCGCTGCGAACAGCGAGGGATCACCGCGAAACTTGTTGACGATGAACCCGGCGATCATCGCCGCATCGCCCGCCTCAATCACAGCCTTGGTGCCAACGATCTGTGCAATCACCCCGCCGCGGTCAATATCGCCGACCAGCACCACCGGCACATGGGCCGCACGCGCAAAACCCATATTGGCGATGTCATGGGCGCGCAGATTGATTTCGGAGGCACTGCCTGCGCCCTCGACAACCACAAAATCAGCTTGCGCCCGCAGCCTGGCAAAACTTTCCAGCA
This sequence comes from Hyphomicrobiales bacterium, assembly GCA_043784745.1. GTDB lineage: Bacteria > Pseudomonadota > Alphaproteobacteria > Rhizobiales > Beijerinckiaceae > JAYVYA01. The sequence continues at coordinate 1,703 of JAYVYA010000060.1, read as the reverse complement.
CCGGCTGCAGCAGGCGCGGCTTCCAGTCCTGATATTCTTTCGCGCGGGCATTGCCGATGACGCGGCCCTGCACCACCACTTGCGAGCCGGTTTCGCTCTGCGGCTTCAGCAGCACCGGGTTCATGTGGACGGAGCTTTCCACCCGGCAGGCGCGGGCCTGCAGCGCCTGCGCCCGGCCAATCTCGCCGCCATCGGCTGTCACCGCCGCATTGTTGGACATGTTTTGAGGCTTGAACGGGCGCACGCGATAGCCGCGCAGCGTCAGCGCCCGGCACAGCCCGGCGACCAGCACCGATTTGCCGACATCCGACCCGGTGCCCTGCAGCATGATGGCGCGGGCGCGATTCAAAATTCGATGCCCTGCTGCGCCTTCACCCCGGCGGCAAAATGGTGTTTTACCAGCGTCATTTCAGTGACGAGATCGGCAGCGGCGATGAGTTCCGGCTTGGCATTGCGCCCGGTGACGATGACGTGCAAATCCGGTCGCCGGGCTTGCAGGGCGGCGACCACTTGCGCCAGCGGCAAATAGTCATAACGCAGGGCAATGTTGAGTTCGTCCAGCACAATCAGCCGGATCCCGGGCTGCGCCATCAAGGCCAGCGATTTTTCCCAGGCCCGCCCGGCAGCGGCAATGTCGCGTTCGCGGTCCTGGGTTTCCCACGTAAACCCCTCGCCCATCGTGTGCCATTCCACTTGGGTCCCGAAGAGTTCCAGCGCGTGCTTTTCCCCCGTATCCCACGCGCCCTTGATGAACTGCACCACGCCAATTTTCCAGCCATAGCCGAGCGCGCGCAGGGCAAGGCCGAAGGCGGCGGTGGATTTGCCCTTGCCGGGGCCGGTGTGGACTATCAGCAGGCCCTTTTGCGCAATGGCTTTGGATGCGACTTCCGCATCCTGAACGGCTTTGCGTGCTGACATTTTGGCGCGGTGGCGGGCGGTTTCTTCGGGGGTGAGGGGCATGTAAAGTCTCTGACTTTAAAAGATAATTCAAGAAGCGCTGCGATCACTGGAAGCTCTCCGGCCATGCCCGTGCGCCATGGATGACGGCAAGGATTTCGGTTTCGTTTTCATGCACCTGATAGGCGACAAGGTAGGAAGTATTTGAGATCACTAGCTCACGCGTCCCGGCCACCCGGCCGACGCGTCCGATATGAGGATGCTCGGCCAGCACGTCGGTTTGATCGAATATGCGCGAAACAATCCTTTGCGATGCAGGCGGATTGTCCCTCGCAATATAGTCGCCGATGGCTTCAACGTCGGCAAGCGCCGGGTCTGCCCATCGAATCTTCATGGCTTGACCGAGAATTTCCGCCGGACACGTGACACTTCCTCATCGCTGGCAAATTCGCCCCGGTTAGCTGCTGCGATTCCCGCTTCGATCTTGGATACTTGCCAAGCGTTGAGATCAACATATTCCTTGACCGCCCGCGTCACCAGCCAGGAACGGGTCCGGTCGGTCTTTTCGGCGAGCTTGTCGAGGGCACCCAAGGTGTTTTCGTCAAGGCGGACGGTAAAGGCGGCGGTCATGGCTGGATCTCCCGGCGGTTCAAATGTAATCTATCCGAATAAATGTGCACCGGCAATCGCCGGGCCATTTTTAGCCAGGCAATCGGGTGAAGGCCTGCTGCGATGCATAAGCTTTCCTCATGCTGAGGAGCGAAGCCCTTGCGTAGCGTCTCGAAGCATGCGGGAAGCGTGCCTAG
>JAYVYA010000059.1:0-5800 GCA_043784745.1 Hyphomicrobiales bacterium | reverse complement strand
TGCGGCCGGTTGCCTTCACCAGCAACTCATCCCGGCCATAACGGCGGCCATGCTGCCAGATGTTTTCGCGCAGCCAGCCTTGCAGCGGGGTGTAATCGCCCGCTTTCAGGGCGACGCCCAGCTCGGGCAACTGCGCCTTGGCGCTGGCAAACAGCTGCGCGGCCATGACATTGCCGATAGTGTAGGAGCAAAACGAGCCGATCATGCCGGAGGACCAATGGATGTCCTGCAGGCAACCCTGCGCGTCGTTCGGCGGCACAATTCCCAAATTGTCCTGCATGGCCTGCGCCCACCACGCCGGCAGGTCCCGCGCCTTCAGGCTGCCATCCATCAGGGCTGCCTCGCAGTCCACCCGCAACATCACGTGGAAGTCGTAGGTCAGCTCATCGGCATCGGTGCGGATCAGGCCAGGGTGAGGCTGGGTGACGGCGGCGTAGAAGGCACGGGCGTCCACGTCGGCCAATTGGGCAGGAAACGCTTGCTGGAGAATGGGAAAGTGCAGCTCCCAGAAGGCGCGACTGCGGCCGACGTGATTTTCCCAGAGGCGTGACTGCGATTCATGCGCGCCAAAACTGGTGCCGCCGACGGCGTAGAGGCCGGTCAAGTCGGTCGCAAACACACTGCGAGAATAGTCTGGCGCTACATTCTGCTCATACAGGGCATGCCCGGTTTCATGCATGGCCCCAAACAGCGCAGGCGGCAGGTAATTTTCCCGCGTCCGGGTTGTGATCCGCACATCGCCCCGGGTGAAGGAGATTTCGAAGGGATGGACACTCAGGTCCAGCCGCCCGCGCCCGAAATCATAGCCCATGATGCCGGCAAAATGACAGGCCATGCGGAGCTGCCCGGCGGGGGGAAAGGCGCGGGACAGAAAATCCCGCCGGGCTGCCGGGCTGGCCATTCTTGCGGCCAGAATGGGTTTTAGGCCAGCCCGCAATGGATCAAACAGGTTGGTCAGGCTGGCAAAAGTCTCGCCCGGTTCATACAGGCCCACCAGCGCGTCATAGGGATGGGCGATGTAGCCAATGGCATCGGCATGGTCCCGCGCTGCTTCGATTGTGTTCTCCAGATGGGGCAAAAACAAGGAAAAATCACTCCGTGCCCGCGCCTCGACCCACGCCGCATTGGCAAGCCCGCGCAGCAGCGACCGGCGCTGGATAATCCGGGGGTCTATTCGCCGGTGCAAATCCACGGCGGCGCGGATTTGCTCCACCTCGCGCCGTTCCAGCGCGCCGGCTTCATGGGTGGCAACCTCCCGTTCCGCAGCGTTCAGAGCGTGCAGCAAATCGGGGCATACCAGCAGGTCGCGCGCGATGCGGGTCAGGCTGGCGATTTGTTCGGCGCGGCTGCTGGCCCCGCCAGCGGGCATCATGGTGCGCGAATCCCATATCAGCAGCGATGTGGCGCACAGCACGTCATTGATTCCGGCGATCTTTTCGCGCAATGCAGCCAGGCTCATGTTGTCTCAAATCCTGCGAGGACATCGGCGCGGTGGCAGGCCACCGGCCACGGGCCGCCGCGCGGTTCCAGTTTGGGAATTTCCGTGCGGCATTGTGCAATTGCCAGCGGACAGCGCGGGTGAAAGGCGCAGCCAGAGGGCGGATGCAGCGGACTTGGCACCTCGCCAGAAATAGCCTCATCGGCAACCGTCAGCTTGGGTTCCAGCACGGGAGCCGAGGCGATCAACCCTCTGGTGTAGGGGTGGCGCGGCGCATCGAACATGGCTTGGGCCGCGCCAATCTCGACGATACGGCCCAAATACATCACGGCAATGCGATGCGACAAATGGCGCACCAGCCGCAGGTCATGGGTGATGAAGACAAGCGTCAGCCCCAGCCGCTCCTGCAATTCAAGGAAAAGATTGGCGATCTGCGCCTGCACCGACACATCCAGCGCCGACAGCGGTTCGTCCGCAATCAGGCAGGCAGGCTCCACAGCGAGGGCGCGGGCGATGGCAATGCGCTGGCGCTGTCCGCCGGAAAATTCGTGCGGGCGGCGGACGGCGGCATCGGCAGGCAGGCCCACCAGATCCAGCAATTGCGCCACGCGGGCCGCGATTTCGCCAGGCGGCACGATCCGGTGGACCGCCAGCGCCTCGCTGATGCATTCGCCAGCGGTCATGCGCGGGTTGAGCGAGCCATAAGGGTCCTGAAACACCATCTGCACGGCCCGGTTGAAAGCAGGGCGCGCCGATGCTGGCGCCTGCGCCCCCCCGAAAACCACCGTGCCCACATCGGGCGCATGCAAGCGCACGAGGCAGCGGGCCAGCGTGGATTTTCCGCAGCCCGATTCTCCAACGACGCCCAGGGTTTCGCCGGAGAACACCTCAAAGCTGACATCCGTCAGCGCCTTGACGGAGCGCGGTGGCGCGCGGCGCAGCCATTGCGCCAGGGACCGGGATTGGGCGAAGTGTTTGGTCAGACCCCTCACCTGCATTTGGACGACCGGCTCCGGCATCAGCGCACCCTCCAGTCCGGCAGGCGGTCGCGCGCCAGGCATGTCGTGGACTGGTCGGGCGCAAGGCTGGCGCGCGCAGGGCGGGCCTGCGTGCAGGCAGGCTCGGCAAAGCCGCAGCGCGGGGCAAAAGCGCAGGCATTGCGCGGCGCGTCCTGGCGCGGCGGTTGGCCCTTGATCGGGTCCAGCCGGGTGCGCGCCTGCCCGCCGTGCGGCACCGAGCGCAGCAAAGACCATGTGTAGGCATGCCGGGGCCGGGCAAAAAGCTCTTGTACCGGGGCGGTCTCCGCCATCCGCCCGGCATACATCACAGTCACGCGGTCGCAGGTCTGGGCCACCACGCCCAGATCATGCGTCACCAAAACCATGGCCATGCCAAGCTCCTTGGCCAAGCGCTTCAAAAGCTTCAATATCTGGTCCTGAATGGTCACATCCAGCGCGGTGGTCGGCTCGTCCGCCAGCAGCACGGCGGGTTCGGCCGCCAGGGCAATGGCGATCATGGCGCGCTGGCGCATGCCGCCGGAAAACTGGTGCGGATAATTGGACAGGCGCGCCTCTGGCGCGGGGATGCCAACCAGCTGCAACAGTTCCACCGCCCGCGCCCGGCGGGCGGCGGCATCGCGTGTGCTGTGGGCGGCGAGCGATTCCTCAATCTGGGTGCCGATGCGCAGCACCGGGTTGAGCGCCGTCATCGGCTCCTGGAAAATCATGCCTATGCCGGTGCCGCGCAGTTTTTGCATGCCGCGCCCGGGCAAAGCCAGCAAGTCCTCACCCTTGTAGCGGATATCGCCGGTTACGGTGGCATTGGAGCGCAGCAGCCGCAGGATAGCCCGCAAGGTGACGCTTTTGCCCGAACCGGATTCGCCCACCAGCCCCAGGATTTCGCCAGCGCGCAGGTCGAGATCAAGCCCGTCCACCGCCTGGAACGCCCCGCGCGGCGTGGCGAAGGTGACATTGAGATCGCGGACGCTGAGAACAGGGGCGGCGCTCACCGGCGCACCTCCATCAGGTCGGCGAGGCCATCGCCGGTCAGGCTGAAGCCCAGACCCGCAAAGACAATGGCGAGGCCGGGGAAAAACGTCATCCACCAGGCTTGCGTGAAGAAATTCTTGCCGTCCGCTATCAGCACGCCCCATTCCGCCTCGGGGGGTTGCGCGCCAAGGCCCAGATAGCCCAGGCTCGATCCCAGCAGGATTTTTAACGCCATATCGGTGACCCAATAAACCAGAACAGGCCGGAAGGCATTGGGCAGAATGTGGCAGAACAGGATGCGGGGGAAGCGGTAACCCAGCACGCGGGCGGCCGCAACATAATCGGCCTGCTTTTCCACCAGCACCTCGGCGCGCATCAGCCGCGCATAGAACACCCAGCCAACCAGGGTGACGGCGACATACATATTGGCCAGTCCCGGCCCCAGTACAGCCACAATGGCAATGACAATCACAAGGAACGGAAAGGTCAGCACCAGATCAATCAGCCGGCCCAGCACGGCATCGGGCCAGCCGCCAGCATAGCCCGCCAGCAACCCGGCAAAAGCCCCGATCAACATCGGCCCCAATGTGGCAAACAGCGCAATCTGCAGGTCAATCCGCGCCGCGCTGATGACGCGGGAGAGGATGTCGCGGCCAAAATTGTCGGTTCCAAACCAGTGGGTCCGGCCCGGTGCCTCCTGCAAGGCGGCAAAGTCAAACGCCAGGGGATCATAGGGTGCCAGCGCCAGAGGAAACAGGGCGCAGGCCAGCACCAGCGCCAGCATGGCGACGCCGACCAGGAAGGTGACAGGCAGATGCAGCGCACGGGCGGCCAGCATCATCGTGCCGCCCTTGGATCGAGCGTCATCTGGGCAAGGTCCGTCACCAGAAAAGCCAGCGAAACCAGCACGGCCAGCGTCAGTGTCAGCGCCTGGATCAGCGGATAGTCGCGCGCGAAAATGCTGTCGACCATCAGGCGCCCGACGCCAGGCACCGCGAACACCGTCTCGGTGATGACCGCGCCGCCAAGCAATTCACCCACATGCAGGCCGATGATGGTCACGGTGGGGATCAGCGCGTTGCGCAGCACGTGCCGGCCAAAGACGACCGGTTCCGGCAAGCCTTTGGAACGGGCAAAATCCACATATTCGGCCCCAAGCGTGGCAATGATGGACGCACGCAGACTGCGCATGACGATCGCCGAAAGCGACAGCGCCAGGGTAAGGGCCGGGAGCGCCAAATGGTAGAGCTGGTCGCGGAAGGTCTCGCCAAAACCGCCGACGGGAAACAGCCGCAGGCCCGCCGCCAGCGAGGTCAGGAGCAGCAGGCCGACGTAGAAAACCGGCGAGGACAAACCGATCTGGAAAACGCTGCGGATCAAAAGGTCCGGCCAGCGGTTCTGGTTCAGGGCCGCTGCAAACGCCAGTGGTACGGCCAGCATGAGCGCAATCAGCGCTGCCAGGCCGGTCAGCGCCAGCGTCACCGGCAGCCGCTCGCCGATCAGCCGCATCACCGGCAGGCGGTAGGCGATGGAATCACCGAGATCACCATGCACGGCCAAATTGATGAATTTGACAAACTGCACCCAGACCGACTGGTCAAAGCCATATTGCGCGGTGATGCGCGCCACCGCCTCGTCGCTGGCCTTGTCCCCCAGCAATGCCGCGATAGGGCCACCCGGCAGCAGCCGGGTCAGCAGGAACACAATTACCCCAATCGCCAGCAGGGTTGGAACAATCTGTGCCAGCCGCCCGGCGATATAGGATGCCCTGTTCACTTCATGCGCCTGTCACCTCCTGGTCTCAGCGCTCCACATAGGCTTTTTCGAACAGGTTGTTGCCCAGTGGAATCTGGACGAAGCCCTTGGCATTCTTGCGAAATGCGACAGGGTACGGCGTCTCGTAGAGATAGACGATCGGTGCCGCGCCGTTATAGCGGTCCTGTATCTCCTTGTACTGGGCGACGCGCGCCTTGGGATCAATCTCTTCCTGCGATTTCAGAAACAATTCGTCGATGCGCTTGTCCTGAAATCCGGAATGCAGCGAGTGGATGTTGGGATAATAGGCGAAATAGGAGGTAATTTCACTGGCGTCGGCAATGTCATCCGTCCAGGCTGCGGTCCGGCACTGAAAATCTTCCGCCCGATATTTGGCCGTGCGGGTGGCATTGTCGACCTGCTCGATCTTGAGCTTGACGCCAATCTGCGACCACATCTGCTGCGCCGCCGTCAAATCGGTCTGGTCATCGCCATTGCCCGAAAGCGACAGGCAGGAGAATTCAAAGCCATTGGGAAACCCGGCCTCGGCCAGCAGCGCCTTGGCTTTCGCCAGATCATAGGGGTAGAGCGGCGCGCCGCCCGAATAGAGCGGCGTTGC
>JAYVYA010000058.1:0-11477 GCA_043784745.1 Hyphomicrobiales bacterium | reverse complement strand
CCATGCGCTGCACGGCCCCGCCGGAAAACATGTTGAACAATTCCAGCACGCCCTGCTTGTTGGACAGGAAATTGGCCTCAAACGCCGCAGGGTCAATTCCGGGCAGCGGGATATAGGTGCCCAAACGGTAAATCACCAAAGCGGCTAGCGTGAACCATATCCGCTTTTTAAGTTCCTCCGCCTTGCCAAAATTCTGGAGGCTGAAATTTCCCGCTAGCTGTTCTGCTGCCGATGCCATTGAAGCGTTCTCCTCACGGGCCTGCCACCCGCTGAATTTCTGGTTCTCGTCCCGTCCAGCCTATGCCAGACATGACAACGGGGCGAAAGGGTTTTCCCTCGCCCCGTCGATATAGTTAGCGTGTCACGGCCTTGTTAGCCCGCCGACCCCGGCAAAAAGCTTGGGTCGGCCGCAGATCACTTGCCGGCCTTCGCCGCCGGTGCCTTGTAAGTGGCCGCCTTGTCCACGACGGACGCACGCCTCAGCACCCGCTTGGTCGGCTTGGCCGGGTCAATTGGCTTGGCCGTCTTGTTGGGCTTGACTTCCAGCAACTTGACGGAACCGCCAGCCTTTTCAATCGCCGCATGGGCCGTCTTCGACACCGCTGCAACCTCGAACACCAGCTTGGCCTTGATTTCGCCGACTCCCAGAATCTTGACACCGTCACGGGCCTTGGCGCAGACGCCCGCCTCGATCAGCGACGCCACAGTGACGGTCGCGCCAGCCTTGATGAACCCGGATTCAACCGCTTCCTGCACGCGGCCAATATTGACCTCGTTGTAGTCGGTGGCAAAGGGGTTCCAGAAGCCGCGCTTGGGCAGACGGCGGTGCAAGGGCATCTGGCCGCCTTCAAAACCCTTCACGCGCACGCCGGTGCGGGCCTTCTGGCCCTTGACGCCGCGCCCGCCGGTCTTGCCTTTGCCCGAACCAATGCCGCGTCCTACGCGCATGCGGTTCTTGGAAGAGCCTTCATTATCGGAAATGCCATTGAGTTTCATCGGAGTCTCCTCACTGGCCATCAACGACACGGACCAGATGCGCGACTTTCGCGATCATGCCCCGCACGGATGAGGTATCTTCAAGGGTGGAACGACGGCCCAGCTTGTTGAGGCCCAAACCGATCAGGGTCTCGCGCTGCTGGTGCGGGCGGCCAGTGGCGCTGCCCTTCTGCTCGATCGTCACAGTCTTCTTTGTCGCATTGGTCATGTCACCCCCCTCACGAGTCAGAGGCTTCGGCATCCACGCCAATGCGGCGCGATTGCAGAACGGAAACCTTCATGCTGCGGCGGGCCGCAACCGAACGGGGCGAATCTTCACGCTTCAAACCATCAAACGTGGCGCGAACCATGTTGTAAGGGTTGGACGATCCCTGTGACTTGGCGACAACATCATGCACGCCCAGCGTCTCGAACACGGCGCGCATCGGGCCACCGGCAATGATGCCGGTGCCGGCGGGTGCCGAGCGCAGAATGACGCGGCCAGCGCCGTGCCGACCCTGCACATCATGATGCAGGGTGCGCCCTTCGCGCAGCGGCACGCGGATCAGGCCGCGCTTGGCGGCCTCGGTTGCCTTGCGGATGGCTTCGGGCACTTCGCGGGCCTTGCCATGGCCAAAACCAACGCGCCCCTTCTGGTCGCCGACAACCACGAGAGCCGCAAAACCGAAGCGTTTGCCGCCCTTCACCACTTTGGCGACGCGGTTGATGTGGACCAGACGGTCCACAAATTCACTGTCTTCCTTTTCGCGCTGGCGGTCTCCGCCGCGCTGACCTTCTCTTGCCATTTGCTTTTTCCGTCACTTGCGCAGCCAGGCATGATGCCAGCCGCTCGCTGGGAGGTGTTTAGAAGCTGAGACCGCCTTCGCGGGCCCCTTCGGCGAGCGCCTTGACGCGCCCGTGATACATGTAGGCACCGCGGTCAAACACGACTTCCTTGATGCCCGCAGCCATTGCCCGCTCGGCAATCATCTTGCCGATGGCCTTGGCCGCGTCCACATTTGCGCCTGTCTTCAACCCCTCGCGGCTGGTCTTCTCAAGCGAAGAAGCAGCACACAAAGTTTCGCCTTTGCCATCGTCAATGATCTGGCAATAAATCTGCTTCGACGAACGAAACACCGACAGGCGCGGACGCCCGTAGGAATGAGCCTTGATTGAGCGGCGGATGCGGGCTTTGCGGCGCGCCCCGGCTTCGATATTCTTTGCCATTGGACGGGTCCCTTACTTCTTCTTGCCTTCCTTGCGGAAGATGAATTCGCCAGCATATTTGACACCCTTGCCCTTGTAGGGTTCGGGCGGGCGCCAGCCACGGATTTCGGCGCAGACCTGGCCGACTTCGCGCCGGTCAATGCCGGTGACAACCAGTTCTGTCGGCTTGGTGGCGACAATGGTAATCCCTGCCGGGATCGGGAAGACCACGTCGTGGCTGTAACCAAGCGACAGGTTGAGGTTTTTCCCCGCAACCGCTGCCTTGTAGCCGACGCCGTTGATCTCAAGCTTGCGCTCGAAGCCCTTGGTCACCCCGGTCACCAGATTGTTGACCTGCGCCCGCGAGGTTCCCCACATGGCGCGGGCCCGCTTTGACTGGGAGCGCGGCATCACCTTGATGAAACCGGCCTCCTGAACCACCGACACTTCATCCGGCACAGTAAATTTCAGTTCGCCCTTGGCGCCCTTCACGGCGACATGCTGGCCGTTCACAATGGCGGTAACGCCAGCGGGAATGGCAACAGGCTTTTTTCCGATACGAGACATATTCGTTTCCTCAAAATCGGGATCAAAACACCTTGCAGAGCACTTCGCCGCCAACATTGGCTTCGCGTGCTGCATGGTCGGCCATGACACCCTTGGATGTCGAGATGATTGTCATGCCAAGGCCATTGTTGACGCGCGGCAGCGCATCGACAGCGGCATAGACCCGGCGCCCTGGACGCGAGACGCGCTCAACCGTGCGGATAACCGGCAGATTGTCGAAATACTTCAGCTCAATCTCGAACTCGGTACGGCCATTGCCATACTCGGTGGTCGAATAGCCGCGGATGAAGCCTTCTTCCTTCAGCACATCCAGCACATGGGCGCGCAGGCGCGAACCCGGAGTCTGGACTTTGCCCTTCTTGCGCATGCCGGCGTTACGGATACGGGTGAGCATATCGCCCAATGGATCATTCATCGGTCTGCTCCCTTACCAGCTGGACTTGACGAGGCCGGGGACGAGGCCAAGCAGGCCCAGTTCACGCACCGCAATACGGGACATTTTCATCTTGCCGTAGTAAGCGCGCGGGCGGCCCGACACTTCGCAGCGGTTGCGCAGGCGCGCCTTGGTCGAATTGCGCGGCAATTCCGACAGCTTCAGGCGGGCAGAAAACTGCTCTTCCACTGGCAATTCCTGATTGTTGGCAATTGCCAGCAACCGCGCCCGGCGCCCGGCAAACTGTTTTACCAGCTTTGCCTTGCGGGCGTTATTTTCAAGTGCACTCTTCTTGGCCATATGTTTCTACCTCTGGTGTCCGCGTTTGAGCCCTTGAGCTCACTGCCGGAACGGGAAGTTGAACGCACGCAGGAGCGCGCGCGCCTCGTCATCAGACTTGGCCGTGGTGCAGACAATAATGTCCATACCCAGCGTCGTATCCGACTTGTCATAGTCGATTTCCGGGAAAATCAGGTGTTCCTTGATCCCCATCGCATAATTTCCGCGCCCGTCAAAGCTTTTTGGGTTCAACCCGCGAAAATCGCGGATACGCGGCAGCGCCACCGTCACCAGACGGTCGAGAAACTCGTACATCCGAACCTTGCGCAGCGTCACCTTGCAGCCGATCGGCATGTTCTCGCGCACCTTGAAGGTCGAGATCGCCTTGCGGGCATGGGTGATCACCGGCTTCTGGCCAGCAATCAGCGCCAGATCTGCCGCCGCCGTCGTCACTTTCTTGGTGTCGTTGACTGCATCGCCGACGCCCATGTTGAGAACGATTTTCTCGATCTGCGGCGCTTCAAACCGGCTCTTGTAGCCAAATTCTTCCATCAGCTTGGGCAGCACGACTTCGTCGTACAGCTTGCGCAGGCGCGGCAGGTAATCCGCCGGCATTTTCAGTTCAGCAGCCGAAGCGGTCTTGCCCAGCACCACCGTGCCGCGCTTGATCTTCTCGCCACCGGCATGTCCGGGCTTGGCGGCATCCTTGCCACCGGCGGACTTGCCGCCCTCGGGAGCCTTAGCCATCGATCAAATCTCCTGAACTTTTAGCAAAACGGACCTTGCGGCCATCTGCCAGAACTTTGAAACCAACCCGCGTTGCCTTGCCGGTCTTGGGGTCGGCAATGGCAATGTTGGACAGATCGATGGTGGCTTCCTTGGTAAGGATGCCGCCCTGGGTCTGCTGGGTCTGGCGGGTGTGGCGCTTGACGAGGTTGATGCCCTCGACAATGGCGCGGCCATCGTCGGGCATGACTTTCTTGACTTCGCCGCTCTTGCCCTTGTCCCGGCCTGCCAGAACAATGACTTTGTCGCCCTTCTTGATCTTGGCAGCCATTACAGCACCTCCGGCGCGAGCGAGATGATTTTCATGTGGTTTTTGGCGCGCAATTCGCGCGGCACCGGTCCGAAGATACGGGTGCCAACCGGCTCTTTCTGGTTGTTGATCAGAACAGCGGCATTGTTGTCGAAGCGGATCACAGAGCCATCCGCGCGCTTGATGTCCTTGGCGGTGCGAACCACCACGGCTTTCATCACATCGCCCTTTTTGACGCGGCCACGCGGAATGGCCTCCTTGATCGACACGACAATGATGTCACCGACCCCGGCATATTTGCGCTTGGAACCGCCAAGCACCTTGATGCACATCACGCGCCGCGCACCGGAATTGTCGGCGACATCGAGATTGCTTTGCATTTGAATCATAACCAGAACCCTTTCGTCTCAGGGCGGTTTCCTCACCGGTTCATCTGAACCCCGGAGGACTACGCCTGAAGAATGCCTCGCGGCACTCCCGTCATTTCTACGGTTTGGGCGCCGCCGCTTCCGCGTTCAGCACAACCCAGCGTTTCAGTTTCGAGATCGGCTTGGTCTCTTCAATCGAGACCGTATCACCCACCTTGAATGCCTTGCCCTCGTCATGGGCGTGATAGTTTTTCGACCGGCGCACGGTCTTCTGCAGCAGCGGATGGCGGAAACGGCGTTCCACCTTCACAACCACAGTCTTGTCCTGCTTGTCGGAAACGACAACGCCCTGGAGAATTCGCTTCGGCATCTCTCTTAACCCTGCTTCTTGGTTGCGGCGCTTTTCTGCGCGGCAATGGTCTTGGCCCGGGCGATGTCGCGGCGCACAACGCGCACCCGCGATGTGTTCTCCAGCTGCCCGGTGGCGCGCTGGAAGCGCAGGTTGAACTGTTCCTTCTTCAGCTTCAGCACTTCGTCGCCGAGCTGGTCTTCCGACATCACCTTGAGGTCGGAAAGGCGTTGTTTGTTGGCCATGTCGTCCCCCTTACTCGGCAATACGCTGGATGAATTTGGTCTTGATCGGCAATTTTGCCGCTGCCAGGGAAAGAGCCTCCTTGGCCAGCGACACCGGCACACCGTCGATTTCGAACATGATACGGCCCGGAGCCACACGCGCTGCCCAGAATTCGGGAGCCCCCTTGCCCTTGCCCATGCGCACTTCCACCGGCTTTTTCGAGACCGGCACATCCGGGAAAATCCGGATCCAGACGCGTCCGGCACGCTTCATGTGGCGTGTCAGCGCCCGGCGGGCGGCCTCGATCTGGCGGGCGGTAATGCGCTCGGGCTCAAGGGCTTTCAGGCCGAACTGTCCAAAGTTCAGGTCAAAACCTGCCTTGGACGCGCCCCGGATCCGGCCCTTGAAGCCTTTCCGGAACTTGGTGCGTTTGGGTGACATCATGGTCGTGGTCTCTCACAAATCTCGTTCTGATCAGGCGGCATCGCGCTCGCGGCGCGGACGGCGTTCGCCATCCCGCTCGCGGTCACGGCCACGTTCGCGCTCGCCACCACCGGAATTGCCAACTTCGTTGGCGCGGCGCTCATGCGCGGACGGATCGTGCTCCAGCACTTCGCCCTTGAAAATCCAGACCTTGATACCGCACGTGCCATAGGCCGTATGCGCGGTGCCAATGCCATAGTCAATGTCGGCGCGCAGCGTGTGCAGCGGCACCCGCCCCTCGCGATACCATTCAAGCCGCGCGATTTCTGCGCCGCCAAGACGGCCCGAGCAATTGATGCGGATGCCTTCTGCGCCAAGGCGCATCGCCGATTGCACCGCACGCTTCATGGCCCGGCGGAACGCGACGCGGCGCTCCAGCTGCTGGGCGATGGAATCAGCCACCAGCGTGGCGTCAATCTCGGGCTTGCGAACCTCGACGATGTTGATCACCACTTCGGAGGCCGTCAATTCCGCAACCATCTTGCGGATTTTGTCGATGTCAGCGCCCTTCTTGCCAATCACCACGCCCGGACGGGCCGAGTGGATGGTGACGCGGCACTTCTTGTGCGGACGCTCGATGACGATTTTGGAAATCGCTGCCTGCTTGAGTTCCTTCATCAGCTTGGCGCGGATCGCAAGGTCTTCATGCAGCAGCTTGCCGTATTCGCCCTTGTTGGCATACCAGCGCGAATCCCACGTGCGGTTGATGCCGAGGCGCAAACCGATTGGATTGATCTTCTGACCCATCGTTGTCTCCTCAAGCCTTGGCGGCAACGGCGGGAGCCGGCTGCTCGCGCACGATAATGGTGATATTGGCGAACGGCTTCTCAATCCGCGAGGACCGGCCACGGGCGCGCGCCGCAAAGCGCTTCAGCACCAGGGCCTTGCCGACATGGGCTTCCGCCACAACCAGATCATCCACATCGAGCGAATGATTGTTTTCGGCATTGGCAATGGCGCTTTCCAGACCCTTCTTGACCTCATGTGCGATCCGTTTGCGCGAAAATTCGAGGTCGGCCAGAGCTTTCTCGACCTTCTTGCCGCGAATGAGCTGGGCCAGCAGGTTAAGCTTCTGCGGGCTGACGCGAAGCATCCTGACGACGCATTTCGCTTCATTTTCCTTGAGAGCGCGGAGTGTTTTTTCCTTCGACATGACGATCAGCCCCTCTTGGCTTTCTTGTCCGCCGCGTGACCATGAAAGGTCCGGGTGGGCGAGAATTCACCGAATTTCTGGCCAATCATCTCTTCCGACACGGTGACGGGCAGATGCTTGTGGCCGTTGTGAACGCCAAACGTCAGTCCAACGAACTGCGGCAGGATGGTGGAGCGGCGGCTCCACATCTTGATCACATCATTGCGGCCCGAGGCACGCGCGGTTTCCGCCTTCTTGAGGAGGTAGCCGTCAACGAACGGACCCTTCCAGATCGAACGAGACATGGATCAGCCCTTCTTCTTGGCTTTGTGACGCGAGGTCACGATGAATTTGGTAGTCGACTTGTTGGAACGGGTCCGGCCACCCTTGGCAGACTTGCCCCAGGGCGAGACCGGATGACGGCCACCCGAGGTGCGGCCTTCGCCGCCGCCATGGGGATGGTCAACCGGGTTCATCGCCACACCGCGGCTGCCAGGCTTGCGGCCCAGCCAGCGGGCGCGGCCCGCCTTGCCGAGCGAGGCATTCATGTGGTCGGGGTTGGAAACCGATCCCACCGTGCCAAAGCATTGGCCATGAATCAGGCGCTGCTCGCCAGACTTGAGACGCATGATGACATAAGCGCCATCGCGTCCAACGATTTGGGCGTATGTGCCAGCCGAGCGGGCCATCGAGCCGCCCTTGCCGATTTTCATCTCGACATTGTGGACAATGGTGCCAACCGGCATGTTGGCCAGCGGCATGGCATTGCCCGGCTTCACGTCGGCCTGGTTGCTGGCAATAATCGTGTCGCCAACCGCCAGACGCTGCGGGGCAATGACATAGGCCTGCTCGCCATCGGCATATTTGATCAGCGCGATGAAGGAAGTGCGGTTGGGGTCATATTCAATCCGCTCGACCGTGCCGACCACATCCAGCTTGCGCCGCTTGAAGTCGATGATGCGATAGGACTGCTTGTGACCGCCACCACGAAAACGCACCATGATGCGCCCGGTGTTGTTGCGGCCGCCCTTTTCGGACTGCCCTTCGGTCAGCTTCTTCAGCGGACCGCCCTTGTAGAGTTCGCTGCGGTCCACGAGAACCAGCTGGCGAAGGCCTGGAGTCATTGGCCGGAATGTTTTGAGTGCCATTGTCCCTGTTCCCTTACAGCCCGGTCGTCACATCAATCTTGTGACCTTCAGCGAGGGTGACAACCGCCCGCTTGGTGTCCGATTGCTGACCCTTGAAGCCACGAAAAATCTTCTTCTTGCCCATGCGGATCAGCGTGTTGACGCCGATTACCTTGACATCGAACAAGCGCTCGACCGCCGCCTTGATCTGCGGCTTGGTGCTATCGCGGCGAACCTTGAAAACCACCTGATTGTGTTCAGACGCCATTGTCGCCTTCTCGGTAATCACCGGGGAAACAATCACGTCATAATGGCGTGCATCCTGGCTCATTGAAACCGCGCCTCCAGCGCTGTGAGGGCGGCGCGCGTCAGCACAAGCTTTTCGCGGCGCAGAATGTCGTAAACGTTGATGCCCTGCACCGGCAACACATCAATCATCGGAATGTTGCTGGCAGCAAGCCGCAGGTTCTGGTTCACTTCCGCCCCGTCAATGATCAGGGCATTATGCAAACCGGCCTTGGCGAAATGCGCCAACAGCGACTGGGTCTTGGCATCCGCGCAATGCGAATTTTCCCAGATCACAATGCCGCCATCCTTGAATTTGGCGGACAGGGCATGGCGCAAAGCCAAAGCCCGCACCTTCTTCTGCAGGCTGTGGGCATGCGAGCGCACGACCGGGCCGAAAGCGCGGCCACCGCCACGGAACTGCGGCACGCGGGCCGAGCCATGGCGGGCAGAACCGGTGCCTTTCTGCTTGAACATCTTCTTGCCGGTACGCCAGATTTCGGCGCGGCCTTTGGTCTTGTGCGTGCCAGCCCGGCGCTTGGCCAGCTGGTAGCGGATCATCCGGGCAATCAGGTCTTCGCGCGGTTCAAGGCCGAAAATGTCTTTCGGCAATTCCAGCGAGCCGGACTTGGTGCCGTCAATGGCGGTAATATCGAGTTTCATCGCTTAGGCTCCCTGCTCGGCAATTGGGGCCGGAGCCGCTGCTTCACTGGCCATGCGGAACTTGCCCGGCATTGGCGCATCCTTGTGCAGCGCCTTCTTGATGGCATCGCGCACGAAAATCCAGCCACCAGCCGAACCCGGCACGGAACCTTCCACCATGATCAGCCCGCGCGCCACATCGGTCTGCACGACCTTGAGGTTCAGCGTGGTGATCCGGTCTGCGCCCATGTGGCCAGCCATCTTCTTGTTCTTGTAGGTCTTGCCGGGGTCCTGCCGACCGCCGGTGCCGCCGATGGAGCGGTGCGATACCGACACACCGTGGGTGGCGCGCAAACCGCGAAAATTCCAGCGCTTCATGCCGCCAGCAAAGCCCTTGCCAATCGAGGTGCCAGCCACGTCGACAAACTGTCCGGCGACGAAATGGTCCGCTGTGATTTCGGCGCCGACCGGAAGCAGATTGTCCAGCGGCACGCGGAATTCGGCGAGCTTCATCTTCGGCTCGACCTTGGCAATCGCGAAGCGCTCGCGCTCGGCCTTCGAGACGTTTTGGGGCTTGGCAATGCCAATACCCAGCTGCATGGCTGTATAGCCGTTCACAGCGTCAGTCCGGTGGGCGACGACCTGACAGCCATCCACCTTCAGAACCGTCACCGGCACATGTTCGCCCGCATCTGTGAAGATGCGGCTCATGCCCAGTTTCTGTGCGATAACACCTGACCGCATGTTGTTGTTCCCCAAAGGGCGCATTCTCAAAGGAAGAGGCGCCGACAAATCTTACAGCTTGATCTCGACATCAACACCGGCGGCCAGATCGAGCTTCATCAAAGCGTCAACTGTCTGTGGTGTCGGGTCTACAATGTCGAGCACCCTTTTATGGGTGCGAATCTCGAATTGCTCACGTGACTTCTTGTCAACGTGGGGCGAGCGGTTCACCGTGAACTTCTCGATTTTGGTCGGCAAGGGAATCGGGCCGCGAACCTGGGCACCGGTGCGCTTGGCGGTCGACACGATTTCCTTGGTCGATGCATCGAGGATACGATGATCGAACGCCTTGAGGCGGATGCGGATATTTTGGCCGTTCATAATCTCATCCCTTGCTGAGCGACGCGCGGCGGATAACCGCGCGCCGTCGCAAATAAAGCCTGTTTACTCGATGATCGAAGCAACCACGCCAGCACCAACGGTGCGGCCACCCTCGCGGATTGCGAAGCGCAGGTTCATTTCCATCGCGATCGGCACAATCAGCGCCACCGACATGGTGACATTGTCGCCGGGCATCACCATTTCCGTACCTTCCGGCAAGGTCACAATCCCGGTCACATCCGTGGTGCGGAAATAGAACTGCGGACGGTAATTGGTGAAGAACGGGGTGTGACGGCCACCTTCATCCTTGGAAAGGATGTAGGCCTGCGCCAGGAACTTGGTGTGCGGCTTGACGGTGCCGGGCTTGCAGAGAACCTGGCCACGCTCGACGTCTTCGCGCTTGGTGCCGCGCAGCAGGCAGCCGACATTGTCGCCAGCCTGGCCCGAGTCAAGCAGCTTGCGGAACATCTCGACGCCGGTGACGACAGTCTTGACCGTGGCTTTCAGGCCAACAATCTCGATTTCCTCGCCCACCTTGACAATGCCGCGCTCGATACGGCCGGTGACAACCGTGCCGCGACCCGAGATGGAGAACACGTCTTCCACCGGCATCAGGAAGGGCTGGTCCAGCGGACGGACGGGCTGGGGAATATATTCATCCACCGTCTTCATCAATGCCAGAATGGAATCATGGCCAATGGCCGGGTTGACATCATCCAGCGCTGCCTTGGCCGAACCTTTGGTGATTGGAATGTCATCGCCGGGGAATTCGTATTTGGAAAGCAATTCCCGGATTTCCATTTCCACCAGATCAATCAACTCGGCATCATCGACCAGATCGACCTTGTTCATATAGACAACCAGGGCGGGAACGCCGACCTGGCGGGCGAGCAGGATGTGCTCGCGGGTCTGCGGCATCGGGCCGTCAGCTGCCGAAACCACCAGGATCGCGCCATCCATCTGCGCAGCGCCAGTGATCATGTTCTTCACATAATCGGCGTGGCCAGGGCAATCGACATGGGCATAATGGCGGGCTTTGGTTTCATATTCGACATGGGCTGTCGAAATGGTGATGCCGCGGGCCTTTTCCTCCGGTGCCTTGTCGATCTGGTCGTAGGCGGTATATTTCGCGCCACCGGACTCAGCCAGCACTTTGGTGATGGCAGCGGTCAGCGACGTCTTGCCATGGTCAACGTGACCAATGGTGCCGATGTTGCAATGCGGTTTGTTGCGTTCGAATTTTTCCTTGGCCATAGCCGGGCTCCT
>JAYVYA010000057.1:0-4252 GCA_043784745.1 Hyphomicrobiales bacterium | reverse complement strand
CGGCCCAGCCAGGGACAGCCGTGACAAAGCTTTGCAGATGGCATCTTTCAGTTTGACTTCACGACCCGCTTGACCCATAGACACAGCCTTAATTCCGGCTGCGGCTGGCGTTGCCCTTTGGTTTGCCTGCGATGAAAATGGCAGCCACCGCCAGTCCGGGCAATCGAGTGGACACCAACAGACTTGATGCGGTGCGGGCCTGACGGCCATGTGCGCTTCAATGGACAACCCGGAGCATACCCGTGAAGCGGACTTTCCAACCCAGCAAAATCGTGCGCGCCCGCCGCCACGGCTTTCGTGCACGCATGGCCACTGTCGGTGGCCGCAAGGTCATTGCCGCCCGCCGTGCGCGTGGCCGCAAGCGCCTCTCGGCCTGAGGCTTTGCCGGCCCAAGCCGGAGCCTTCCAGGATGCGCGCCAAGCCGCCGGAAACAGAGATTTTGCCCGCCGCACCGCAGAGATTGCGGCGGCGGGCTGATTTTGTTGCCGCCAGCACAGGCAAAAGGGTGCATATGCGCAATTTCAGTCTGCAAGGGCTGAGTCGTGGTGAGCCGGACGGCGTGCGGATTGGCTTGACGGTGACGAAAAAGGTCGGTGGTGCGGTGGAGCGCAACCGCATCCGCCGCCGCCTGAAAGAGGCTTTGCGCCTGTGTCCCAACCTTGCCGTGCAGGGTGGGCATGATTACGTGGTGGTAGCCCGGCGCGAGGCGCTGGCCGCGCCGTTTGCCGGGTTGCAGCTTGAGTTGCAGCGGGCGGTGACGAAATTACATTCCGCCAAACCAGACAGACCAAGGCCGCCCGGCAACCAGTTGCGGGAAACACCGGCCAAAAGGGATCGGGCACCGACAAAATGACGCAGGAAAACAAGAACCTCATCCTCGCCATCAGCCTGTCGATGCTTGTGGTCTTTGCCTGGCAGTATTTCTATGCCTGGCCGCAGATGGAAAAGGCGCGCATCGCCCAGATGCAAACGCAGGCGGTGCAGTCGGTCGGCGCGGGGGCACCGCCGAAATCGGGCGTGCCAGGTGCCGCCCCCGACACCGGCGCTGCGCCCATTGTGCTGCTGCAGACCCGTGCGGCCGCGCTGGCCGACAGCCCGCGCATTGCCATTGACACGCCAACCCTTTCTGGCTCGATTGCGTTGAAGGGCGCGCGGATCGATGACCTCTCGCTCAAGGGCTACCATGAGACGATTGACCCCAAAAGCCCGCAGATTATCCTGCTGTCGCCCGCGACAGCCCCCGGCGGCTATTTTGCCGATTTTGGATATGTGCCGCAGGCGGGCAGCAATCTGGCGCTGCCGGGGCCGGACTCGCTCTGGACTGCTGATGGCGACAAGCTGAGCGTGGAACATCCGCTGACGCTGAGCCTGGATGCCGGCAATGGCTTGACCTTCAAGCGCGTCATCCTGGTGGATGCTCAATATATGTTCAGCATTACCGACAGCATTGCCAATGCGGGCAGCGCCCCTGCCGCGTTCTTTGCCCGCTCCAAGGTTGAGCGCATTGGCCGCCCGCACCTGTCCGGTTATGCAGTGCTGCATGAAGGCCTGCTGGGCGTAATCGGCGAAGCGCGCGTGCAGGAATGGACCTATGACGCCATCGAGAAGGAGGCCGGCGCGACCAAGGCGCTGAAGGGCGAGGGCGGCTGGATTGGCTTTACCGACAAATATTGGGCAACTGCGGTGATTCCGGACCAGAAGGCGACGTTCAACGGTGTATTCTCGGCGGCGGGCGCGGGCACCAAGACTTACCGCACCGAAGCCTTGGGGGAACTGACGACGATTGCACCGGGCGCGACTGCCATTGTCAAGACGCAGCTTTTCGCCGGCGCCAAGGAAAAAGTGCTGATTGACCAGTACCGCGACAGCCTGGGCATCAAGAATTTCAACCTGATGATTGACTGGGGCTGGTTCTGGTTCATCACCCAGCCGATGTTTGACCTGTTGACGCTGATCCACAAGGTCGTCGGCAATTTTGGTGTCGCCATCCTGCTGATCACGGTTGTGTTCAAGGGCCTGTTCTTCCCGCTCGCCAACAAGAGCTATATGTCGATGGCGAAGATGAAGGCGCTGCAGCCCAAGCAGGAGGAGATCAAGGCCAAATATCCCGATGACAAGCAAAAGCAGCAACAGGAAATAATGGAGCTGTACAAGCGCGAGAAGGTCAATCCGGTGGCCGGCTGCTGGCCGATGCTGATCCAGATCCCGGTGTTCTTCTCGCTCTACAAAGTGCTGTTCATCACCATTGAAATGCGCCACGCGCCATTCTTTGGCTGGATCAAGGACCTGTCGGCGCAGGACCCGACCAACGTGTTCAACCTGTTTGGCCTGCTGCCCTATGATCCCACGCATCTGCCGGTGATTGGCTCCTATCTGGCACTTGGCATCTGGCCGCTGGTCATGGGCGTTTCCATGTTCATCCAGATGAAGATGAACCCGGAACCCGCCGACCCCGTGCAAAAGCAGATGTTCACTTACATGCCGATCGTCTTCACCTTCATGCTCGGCACGTTCCCGGCGGGGCTGGTGATTTACTGGACCTGGAACAACCTGCTCTCGGTGCTTCAGCAGGGCCTGATCATGAAAAAGGCTGGCGTGAAGATTGAGCTGTGGGACAATCTCAAGGGCCTGTTCGCCAAAAAGCAGGCAGCATGAGCGGGGACATCGCACCCGATTTTATCGAAGCCGGGCGGAAACTGTTTGCCCTGGAGTGCGATTTCATCTGGGCGGCGGCCAGGATTGACGGCTTGCCGCCGATGGGAGCGCTGGAGATTGCCTTTGCCGGGCGCTCCAATGTCGGCAAATCCTCGTTACTCAACGGGCTGACCAACCGCAAGACGCTGGCACGCACGTCCAATACGCCGGGCCGCACCCAGCAGCTGAATTTTTTTGCGCTGGGCGAGCACAAGGACGACCCGCGCCTGCGCCTCGTCGACATGCCCGGCTACGGTTATGCTGCGGTGTCCAAAACCAAGGTGGCGGACTGGACGAAACTGATGGAAGGTTATTTGCGCGGGCGCCCGACGCTGGCGCGCGTCTATCTGCTGGTGGATGGCCGCCACGGTGTCAAGACGGTGGATTTCGACATGATGGACACGCTCGACCGCGCCGCGATGTCGTACCAGATTGTGCTGACCAAACGCGATGAAGTGAAGCTTTCGGCGCAGGCAGGCACGGTGGAAGCCATGAAAGCGGCGCTGGCCAAGCGCGCGGCCGCGCATCCCGAAGTGCTGTTTGTGTCGGCTTTTTCGGGCGAGGGCATTGCCGAACTGCGCGGCGCTGTGGCGCAATTGATGGCCGAGCGCGGGGCGCTGTAGCTCTGCATGAGCACAAATCCTGCTTTTCAAGAAATTCGGCACCCGGGTAAATCTGAAGGGGTCAAAACAGGTTCCCCTGCCCTTCGCCCTGCCCTTCGCCCTTGCCTTTGCCAGACGCTGCCTTTCGCCCTTCGGGCACAGCCAGCACCCGCCCGTCAAAGAACTCGATTTCCAGCCGGGCTTCTGCCTTCGCCCGGGCTGCGGCATGCAGGGGCTGGCCCTTGTCATCACGCACCAGCGCGAAGCCGCGGGCCAGCACGTTGCGATAGCCCAGATTGGCCAGCACCTGTGACAGGCTGCGCAGCTTTTCGGCGCGGCTGGCGGCGGCATGGGCATTGGCGCGGTTGAGGCGCTGGTGCAGCGCGGCCAGTTGATGGCGGCTGGCCATGGCCTGCTGGCGGGCGAGGCGGGCGCGGGCGGCCAGCGCGGAATTGAGGCGCAGGGACATCGCCGCCAGCTTCTGGCGGCTTTCCGCGCGGGCCACAATGGCCGCCCGGCGCAGGCGCAGGCCGGTGCCCTGCAGGCGCTCGCGGGCACGGGCCAGTTCCGCCTGCGGCGAATGCCGGGCCAGCTTTTGCGATAGCTGGGCCAGACGGATGCGGCGCCGGTCCAGCCCGCTGCTGGCGGCAATGGCCAGCCGCTCGCTGGCGCGGTCCAGCCGCTGGCGCGGGCCAGCCAGCACCTCGTCCCGCCCCGGCAGGGCCCGGGCGAGGCTGCGCAAATCAGTGCGGCGGCGCTCGGCGGCGCGCGAAACGGCGCTGGTCTGGCGGCGGGCCAGATCGGCCAGCGCGCCGAGCAGTTCGAGCCGCACTGGCACGGCCTTTTCGGCGGCGGCGGTGGGCGTGGGCGCGCGCAAATCGGCGGCATGGTCAATTAGCGTCCAGTCGGTTTCATGGCCGATGGCCGAGATCAGCGGGATGTGGCTGGAGGCCGCC
>JAYVYA010000056.1:0-4506 GCA_043784745.1 Hyphomicrobiales bacterium | reverse complement strand
CATGATCCATGGTCGCCACCTCGCGCCGGTTGATCGAATCGGCAGCTTAGCAAAAATTGGCGCAGGGCGAATCTGGAAATTCATGACTCAGTAGAATTACGGGAATGTTTTCAAATTCATTTTTTTCTAAATGTTTCATGGCCCGTTTGCAAAGCTTCCAAACGCCAGAGTTCCGGCGTCAAAAATCGCGAGCAAGATGCAAGAGAGATTCATGGTGGCTGCGAATATTACACTGGTGTTTTGCGGCTCTCGCGGATACCAGCAATGGAGGGGGGCTGAAAAGTGAGCACATTCTACGATCAGCCGATTCTTAACGCGCCTTACGCAAAGCCGATGGCGCATCATCCGCTGGACAAGCTGGGGCAGCCGCTGGATTTGCCGCCATTGGCCGGGCGCAGGCCATCGAAATATGTCGTGGCGGCTCCCAGGGCCCGGCGCAAGGGCAGCGGCACGCAGGGCACGCTGGACCTTGAGGAGCAGAGCGACACCGCCATCGTCAACGAAATTCGCTCCAGTGTTGATGCCTGGCGCGACCTGCCACCCACTGCCGACTGGGGCGTGACGCCGACGACGCAGCGGCTGCTGGAGCATTGGCGGCATCATCCGTTCAGCCAGCAGCGGCCGTTTTTTGCCAGATCGAGGCGATAGAGACTCTGGTATGGTTGACCGAAGTGGCCCGCAACATGCGGCAATACACGCACCTCTGGCGCTTCATCGAGGCGAGCAATGCCGAGGCCAACCCGAAACTGCTGCGATTGGCGCTCAAGATGGCCACCGGTGCCGGTAAAACGACCGTCATGGCGATGATCATCGCCTGGCAGACGCTCAATGCGGTGCGCAATCCAGGCTCGGACCGGTTTTCGCGGGCCTTCCTTATCGTCACGCCCGGCATCACCATCCGCGACCGGCTGAAGGTGCTTAATCCGGAAAACCCGGAGAGCTACTACCGCTCCCGCGAGATTGTGCCCGTGGAAATGCTGGGAGATCTGGCCAAAGCCACCATTGTGATCACCAATTACCACGCTTTCCAGCATCGCGAGACAATGCCCATGCCCAAGGTCGCCCGGGCGCTGCTGCACAACCAGCTCAATCCGCCAAACACAAAGCAGAGCGACGGCGCGATGCTGGATCGCGCCTGCGGCAAGCTGCTGAACTTCAAGAACATTCTCGTCATCAATGATGAGGCGCATCATTGCTATCGCCGCAAGGCGGATTCCGAGGAGGAGAAGCAGACGCGCGAGAACAAGGCGGAGGCGGACGAGAACAACGAGACCGCACGTCTGTGGATCAGCGGCATTGAGGCGCTGAAGCGCAAGGTCGGCGTTCGCGTGGTTTATGACCTTTCCGCCACGCCCTTTTTCCTGCGTGGTTCCGGCTATCCCGAGGGCACGCTTTTCCCCTGGGTTGTCACCGATTTCAGCCTGATGGATGCCATTGAATGCGGCATCGTCAAGTTGCCGCGCATTCCGGTGGCCGACAATGCGGCGGTGGCGGGCGAGCCGGTCTACCGCAACCTGTGGGAGCATGTTGGCAAGGAGCTTTTGCGCACCAAAAACCCGCTCGATCTGCCAGCCAAGCTGCTGACGGCGCTCTACGCTCTTTATTCCAACTATGAAGAATATTACAAGGCGTGGGAAGGTGCCAGTGCCGTCCCGCCTGTTTTCATCGTCGTGTGCCAGAACACGGCGATCTCGCGGCTGGTGCATGACTGGATTGCAGGCTTCGACCGCGAGACGGATGACGGCATGGTGAACGAAAGCCGGAAGTTCCATCCCGGCCATCTCCCGCTGGTCCGCAATTACGATCACAACAACCAGCCGCTGGCCCGCCCCAACACGCTGCTGATAGATTCGGTCCAGATCGAGCGCGGCGATGCGCTGGACGATAGTTTTCGCAAGATGGCGGAGGGCGAGATCGAAGCGTTCCGCCAGCAGCGCAACCGCGAGCGCGGCGCGGGAGATATCGCAGAGCCCACCGACGCGGAACTGCTGCGCGAGGTGATGAACACGGTGGGCCGCGAGGGCAAGCTGGGTGGGCAGGTGCGCTGCGTGGTCTCTGTCTCCATGCTGACGGAGGGGTGGGACGCCAATAATGTCACCCATATTCTGGGTGTGCGCGCCTTGGCACGCAATTGCTGTGCGAACAAGTGGTGGGGCGCGGGCTGCGGCAGCAATCCTATGTTGAGAACGAGAAGACCGGGCTGTTTGCTGTTGAATATGCGCAGGTCATGGGCATTCCCTTTGCTTTCACTGGCCCTGCCGTACCCGCGCCGCCGACAAAGCCGCTGAATGTGACCCATGTCCACGCTGTGCCGCAGCGGGTGGCCCTGGAAATCCGCTTTCCGCGCATAGAAGGCTACCGCACGGAATTGCCGGCGGAAAACCTGACGGCGGCGTTTGACCAAAATTCCGCGCTGAAACTCGACCCGACCAATGTCGGCCCGTGCGAGGTGCTGATGCAGGGCATCGTCGGTTCAAGCATTACGCTTACACCTACCGTCATCGCCGCCTGCCTTCCGTCCGAAATCAGCTTCCAACTCGCCAAGCATCTGCTGTATCGGCGTTTCCGCGACGAGGATGGTTTTCCGCGCCAGCATTTGTTTCCGCAAATCCAGCGCATCTGCAAGCGATGGCTGGACGAAGGCTATCTCACCGCTGCCGGCGTGCCAATGGGCGCGGTGCTGTATGGGCAGCTGGCCGATATTGCCACCGAGCTGATCGCCAATGCCATCACGCGCTCTTGCAGCGCGGAGCGGCCGACCCGCGCCGAGCCGGATCTGTATGATCCCGTCGGCTCCACCGCGTCCGTCAATTTCCAGACCACCAAACCCGTTTGGACCACTGCGCCCGGTCGCAGCCATGTCAGCCATGTGGTGATAGATTCGGAATGGGAGGCGGAGCTGGCGCGGGTGCTGGAAGCGCATCCGCGCGTGATCAGCTATGCCAAGAACCACGGCATGCAGTTCGAGGTGCCCTATCTCATGGGGCGGATCAAGCGGCGCTATGTGCCAGATTTCCTGGTGCGCGTGGCTACGGGTGGCGAGCCGCTGAACCTGGTGCTGGAAACCAAGGGATTCCGGTGGATCGATGCGGGCATCAAGGCCGACACGATGAACACGCTATGGGTGCCGGGCGTCAATAATCTCAGTAATTGGGGACGGTGGGCTTTTGCGGAATTTGACGCAGTATTCGCGATAAAAGAAGAATTCGCCAATCTAGTCGATACGTTCATGAAGAAGGAATTGGTTTGATGGCGAAAAAAGCCGCCCCATCGGCCAAAAAAGTCGAAGCGCTGCAGCACCCTGACAGCCGCATCAATATCCCCACCGCCGAAATGCAGAGCTTTTTCGAGCGCGAGGAGGATTCTTCGCCGCGCCCGCCTACCCATTATGCGCGCGCGAACCCAATGCCGCCGGGCGAAACGCGGGCGCGGGAGGCGGACCGCGATCCCCAAATCATTTGGCAGGGCGTCAGGATCAAGCTCACCGAGGCGCAGGGGAAGCAACTGGCCGAAACCGGCGAAATCGAAATCGGCGAGGCGCAGCTTGTCTGGCGGGGCAAGGATGCGCAGGATTGGTCCGATCTCGTGGTCGAGACGCCGCCGCTATATATCCAGGAGAAAATCCACCCCAAGGCGATCATCGAGGATTTGAAGCGCCATTCGGCAGCCACCGCTGAGGCAAAATCCGACGCGCCAGACCTGTTTGCCGATTTCAACGGCGTGCCGCGCGACGCGGCTGCGGAATTTTACCGCCACGACCAGCATTGGTCGAACCGGATGATTCTGGGCGACAGCCTGTCCGTAATGGCGAGCCTCGCCGAGCGCGAAAAACTGAAGGGCAAGGTGCAGTGCATCTATTTCGATCCACCCTATGGCATCAAATTCAACTCCAACTGGCAAGTCTCGACCCAGTCGCGCGATGTCAAGGACGGCAAGCAGACCGACATCTCGCGCGAGCCGGAGCAGGTGAAAGCGTTTCGCGACACCTGGAAAGACGGCATCCACTCTTATTTGACCTATTTGCGCGACCGGCTGACGGTGATGCGGGACTTGCTGACGGACAGCGGCTCGATTTTCGTGCAGATCGGCGACGAGAACGTGCATCGGGTACGGGCGGTGATGGACGAGGTGTTTGGGGAAAGCGAGTGCATCGCACAAATAGGATACAACACCACTTCCGGACAGACGTCCGATTTTCTTGCAAACCCCAAAGATTATGTCCTGTGGTATAGCAAAAATCGCGCACACCTGAAGTTCAACAAAGTATGCGTGCCGCGCGCTTTCGATCCTGCTGATCCTGGACCTTGGCAAATGGTGGAGGTTGACGGCTCGTCGCTGTTTCATGTGGGTAGGGCTGCAACCCTAGGTTAGGTCTATCGCATTTGGTTGGCAGGCGCTATCAGTTTTTGGATGCGTGACATTGATCTTTTTCAGCTGGCCCTTGGCCTCTCCTCCCCCTGGCGGGTTTCCCGGACGGCGTTTGACGCTGGAGCCAAGCAACTGGAT
>JAYVYA010000055.1:0-5351 GCA_043784745.1 Hyphomicrobiales bacterium | reverse complement strand
GGCCGCGCGAATTTGCCGACGCCTACCATGCCGGCGACATGATCTCGTATTGCCCGATCATGAAGGCGCTGGCCCAACGCGATACGCCCTACCACTGGGCGGAAATACGGGAATTGTGCTTCCAGACCAAAGGCTCCTGGCGCCTGCTGGAAGCGGCCAAGGCGCATGGCTGGGAAGACGGGCTGGTGGTGCCCCTGCCGCGCGGCGGGGCCCGCAAGGGCATTATCAGCATGATGGGCCACCCGGGCCGCATCCATGCCGAGGACCGCCCGCTGGTTGCGGCGCTGGCCATGGTCTATTACGAACGGGTGCGCGGCATGCTGGCGGGCACCAGCGGCCTCGTCAATTCCGCCAAGCTGACCGCCCAGGAAATCGAGTGCCTGCGCCTGGTAGCCAGCGGCCTGCCCGAGGCCGCTATAGCCGGCAGACTGGTGCTGGGGCAGACCATGATCAACGAAGCGGTCCACAGCGCCCGGCTGAAGCTGGGTGCCCGCACCCGGGCGGAGGCAATTTCCATTGTCGTCTCGCTTGGGCTGATCGTGATTTAGCCGCCGCTTCAAAACAAAACTGATTTTTCCCCGATTTTTCCTTGCCCCTGTTTTGGGCGACGGAATTTTAATCATTAATTGCTGAAGAATCAAAAACTCCGGGGTCGAAATCCGATGACACTGTCCGGCAAGTCAAAACAATTGCACGGACTGCTGGAATTATATGGCAAGTCACATGTGAGGCACCATGTTCTGGGCGCAACACTTGCCAGCGCTATTTTGGCCGCTGGGGCCATTCCTGCCCTGGCCCAATCGCCGTCCATCGGCGCAGCGGCGCGGGTGCAGAACAGCGTGTCGGGTATTGTCGGTGGCCGGTCCCAAACCCTGTTGGATGGCAGCGCGGTCTTTGCCAATGAACTTGTCAAGACAGAGGCAGATGCCCTCGCCAAGCTGACCTTTCTGGACCAGACTAACCTGTCTGTTGGGCCGTCCTCGCAAGTAAAACTCGACAAGTTTGTGTTTGATCCCAACAAGAGCGCTTCCGCCGTCGCTGTTTCCATGTCAACCGGTGCCTTCCGCTTTGTCACCGGCAATTCCGACCCGGCCAAATTCAAGCTGACAACGCCCGCCGCCGCCATCGGCCTGTGCGGCACCATTCTGGACATCAACAATACTTTAGCAACCAGTCTGCCAGAGGGCTGGTGGACAATCGTTTTACCACCTCCGGCGTTTCGGTGGGGGCGACACCAAATTCATGGACGGGCTGAAGGGCGGCGTCGCCTTTGGCTTTGGCTCGGATCGCACCAGAGTGGGCCTGTCGGGCACACGCTCAGACAGCAATTTCTACAGTGCCACCGCCTATGCCTCCTGGAAAATGCTGTCGCAGGTTTTTCTCGACGGCACTGCTGGATTTGGCTCGGCCTCGTTTGATACCAGGCGCTTCATTCCGGCGGAAAGCCTTTTCGTGACGGGCAAGCGCGACGGCACGGAGATTTTCGGCTCGCTGGCGCTGACCAGCGAGCAAAAATGGGGGGCGCTGAAGCTCGCCCCCTATGCCCGCGTCGATGCGATGCGGATCATGCTGGGGCACAGCACAGAATCCGGCTCGGCCATCTGGGCGCTGAACTATGCCCGGCTCAACCAGACCAGCGTCACGGGTGTGCTCGGCCTGCGCGGGCAATATCCCGTTGAAATGAGCTGGGGCGTGCTGACACCCACCTCGCGGCTGGAATATCGCCATGCCTTCGACCAGTCATTCCGCCAGGTGCTGAACTATGCGGACCAAACCGCCGGGCCGTACTATACCCTCACCGGACAGGCCCGCTCGCGGGACCTGTTTGCCGCCGCGCTCGGCCTGCAGGCCAAAACCTTTGGCAATGTGACCGCCAGCTTTGACTGGCAGCTGGGCGTGGCAGCGCAAAAGGTGCAGTCGCAGACGCTGCGGGCGTCGCTGTCGGTGGGGTTTTAGCGGGTTGCGCCCGCAACAGGCAGGCTGGTTTTTGCCCGCGCAACGGTCAGCGGCCTGATCTTCCGCACTGGCATCAATTACAAGTTTTACAAGCGGGCTGCCGCTTGATCGAGACAGGCCGCCTGTCCGCCAGTCAGAAGCGCGGGTCTTAACCCGCCGATTCAACGCAAACTGTGTGTGAATGGCTGGCCAAACGATTGCTGTCCGGCGAGCGGATTAAAAAACCATGGGCCAGGGCGGACTGAGGACCTAGCTTTTGGAACGAGCCGTCCGCGTTGCCGGGACGGTCAGCGACCACCCCTCCAAAACGCAGCTCGGCGGCTCTTTGTTTGACCGCAGGTCAGGTTAATGCCTGCCGTGTGCTCATCCGGTTATGCATCAGGCCCTTACGGAAGCAAGTGCCCCTCACGACCCGTTCGGCACGGCCTGAAACACCACGTCATGGTCGGCGGGCCATTTCATCTTGTAGGCGAGGCGGATTTCTTTTGTCTCACCTGCTGCCATGTCATAGCTCCAGCCCATCACGCCGCGCTTGTCGCTGACGCTTTTGTCGGTGGCGGCGGTGGTGGCGGGCTGGAGTTCGACCACGATGGCCGAGTTTTCCGAGAACGGAATTTGGTCAACAATCGCCACTTTCATCGTGAAATCATGCAGGTTTTTCACGACCGTCTTGAATTCGCGGACTTCGGTCTTGGTCTGGCCAAACCATGTCGGCTCGTTCTCCTTGCGCTTCACCGGCACGCGCGTCACTTTCACCCGGTCATCCGCGCCAAAGCCGAGGTCCACCCCGTCCCCCGGCGCAACCAGCGCCACCTTGCCGGTGCCCGCATAGGTGCCGTCGCGGAAAATGTTGACCTGCCCGGGCAGCAGCGGCACGGCTTCGTCGTTGATGAAATGGGCTTCGAGATAAGCGGTTTCATCCAGCGCCGGCACGGCTTTGGCCTGCAAGGACGGGTTGAACTGGCGCGAGGCGAGGCGGAAGGTTTTGGCCGCGCCATCCGTGCTGACCGAGATGCGGCCCGGCACCTGAAACGCCACCTGATAGGCTCCGGCATCAAGGGAAGCTTGCTGCTCGCGGGCTTTTTCCAGCTGGACCGGGGCAGCGGGCATTATCGCATCCATCGCATTTGCATCCGGCTTGTCACCAATTTTGGCGCGCCCTGGCATTTGGGCGGTGGTCATGGGTGCCGGTGGCGCCATTGCCAGCGGCACCTCATAAAACCCCACCCGCAACGGCTGCATGTCCGGCGCGCCAATGCCGCGCTGGGTTCTGGTGGTGGAAACGCTTAAGGCGACATCATTCCAGTCCTCGCCGGTGCGCTGGGTGACGCTGGCGCGCCGCACCAGTTCCAGCGCCGCCGCCCGGCCCGCGCCGCCCGTATCCAGCCGCGCATCATACAGCGGTCGCCAGCCCGCACCGGCGATGCGGTAGGTCAGCGTCAGCCGCGCCTTGCCCGCCGCGCCCGCTTCCAGCGCCACGCTGACCTCGCGCGCCGGGCCTGCCTTGGCGGGCGGTGCCTGGCGGGAGATTTCGATCAAGCGGATGTCCTCGTCAATCTCGCGGGTGCGCAGAGTGGCCAAACGCAATTCCTCGCCGGTTTTGGCCAGCCCGCTGGCAATCGTGTCAAACGCATTGCCCCATTGGGCGATTTCGAGCGGTTTGGCATCGGGAGACAGCTTTTCAGGCCCCACCGATGCAAACCGCTGGATCATCGAAAGCTTGGCCTGCAAGGCAGCCAACGTCACCTGCATCGCCTCGCGCTCGCCGCGCAAAATTTTCAGCCGGGCCTCGGCGGCATTATCCACCGGCTTGATTTCTTGCGCAGCCACCCGCGCCTCCACCGCGCCAATCGCCAGCCCGCCCGCTGATTCTCCGGTGACGCGCAGCGAGTTGGGGTCCAGCCCGACGGGCAGGTTTTTGAAGACGAGGCTGGTGCTGCCAGCGGGCAGGTCCGCTTCCACGATTCGGGAAACCAGCGCCGCATCCGGGTAGACCGCCACCGCATCGATCGTCGATTTGGCCTCCATCTCGCCGGCAAGGGCGGGCAGGCTGGTGCAGGCCATCAAGGCCAGGGCTGTTACGGTGGAGGTCTGGCGCATGTTTTTCCCCTTCAGGCTGAGACGGCGCGAAACAGGCCGCAGGATTTAGGCGAATTGGCGGCGCATCCGCGCCGGCAATGGGATTGGCGACTTTGCCCCCTTAACCTGCCCCGCGTCACATGTCATAAGGTTTTTATGGCAAGCGCATTCCCTCCCCGATTCGATCCAGGCTTTGGCGTCTACGTGCATTGGCCGTTCTGCGCCTCCAAATGCCCGTATTGCGATTTCAACAGCCACGTCCGCGCCAAGCCCATTGACGAGGAGCGCTATGTCTCTGCCTTCCGAACCGAACTGGCACACCGCGCCAGGCTCGCGCCGGGCCGCACGGTCGGCTCGGTGTTCTTTGGCGGCGGCACCCCTTCGCTGATGAAACCCGGGACAGTCGCCGCCATTCTGGAAGCCATTGCCGCAAACTGGAGCATGGCGCCCAATGCCGAAATCACGCTGGAGGCCAACCCCACCAGCGTCGAGGCGGGCCGCTTCCGGGGCTACAAGGCCGCCGGAGTCAACCGCGTCTCGCTCGGCGTGCAAGCGATGCAGGATGCGGATTTGAAGGCTCTGGGCCGCCTGCACAGCGTGGCCGAAGCCATGGCGGCGGTGGAAACCGCTGTCTCGATCTTCTCCCGCGCCTCGTTTGACCTGATTTACGCCCGCCCCAACCAGACGCCGCAGGCGTGGAAGGCCGAGTTGCAGGAGGCTCTGCGCCATGCCCCCGAACACCTCTCGCTGTATCAACTGACGATTGAGCCTGACACCATGTTCGAACGCCTGCGCGATGCCGGCAAGCTGGTGGTGCCCGATGCCGAGACGGGCCGGCAATTGTGGGATGTGACGCAGGAGGTGATGCAGGGCGCGGGCATGCCCGCCTATGAAGTCTCCAACCATGCCCGCCCCGGCGCGGAAAGCCGCCACAACCTGACCTATTGGCGCTATGGCGAATATGCCGGCGTTGGCCCCGGTGCCCATGGCCGCCTGTTGACGACCCGGGGCCGCCGTGCCCAGTCCACCGAAAAACACCCGGAGATGTGGCTGACGGTAGTGGAAGGCGAAGGCCACGGCTTGGTGGAGGATGACCAATTGTCGCAGGAAGAGCAGGGCGACGAATTCCTGCTGATGGGCCTGCGCCTGTCTGAAGGCATTGAGCCCAAACGCTTTGAGGCGCTGTCCGGCAAACCGCTGAGCGGGAGCCGCATCTCCTCGCTGGTGGCCGACGGCATGGTGGAAATGACGCCGCTGGGCCGGATCCGGGTAACGAGCGAGGGCTTTCCGGTGCTGGACGCGGTGGTGGCGGATCT
>JAYVYA010000054.1:0-2566 GCA_043784745.1 Hyphomicrobiales bacterium | reverse complement strand
TTTCAGGGCGCGGCAGGCGATCTGGTGGCGACAGCGAACGGCCTGACCTCGACCATCCTCAACTTTACGCAGATGGGCATCGCCGTGGGCGAATGGCTGAAATTTGGCGGCACGCCGGCAGGTGACAAGTTTGCTATCACCCCGCTCAATAACGATTTCGTCCGCATTTCGGCGGTGGCTGTCAACGCGCTGACCTTTGACCGGCTTCCTGCCGGTTGGGCTGCGGATGCTGGCACGGGCCAGACGGTTGCCGTGTTCGACGGGGACTATGTGCGAAATGGCACCAACCTGATTTCATCAACGATTGAGCGCCAGTATCAGCAGCAACCGTCCTACGAATATCTCAGCGGCATGTGCATCGACAAGGATTCGATCACGGTTTCGGCTCAGAAGATCGTCACCCGGCAAATCTCCTTCATTGGCCGCACCGGAACGATTGCCGCAACGAGGTTCACGGGCGCAACCGATGCCCTGCCGACGAATTATCAGGTGGTCAATGCCAGCGCCAATGTCGGGCGCATCGCGGTCAACGGCTCCAACATCGCTTCCGGGAACTTTGTCATGGAAGCAACCCTGAACATCAACAATAACCTGCGTCCGCTGGAAGCTGTTGGCACTATCGGCGCAATCGGCATAGGCAACGGCGAATTTACGCTCACCGGCACGCTGAACACCTATTTTGCTGATCTCACCTATTACAATCTGCTGCTGAACAACACAGCGACCTCGTTTGACTTCCGGGTTGGCCGTGCGGACGGCAACAAGGAAACGCTGCTTTTTGATCTTCCGCGCATCAAGTTTTCAGCGGGCGCACCCTCCGTTCCCGGCAAGAACCAGAACGTCATGCTTCCCCTGTCCTACCAGGGACTGCGTGATCCCGTGCTTGGCTACACCCTGCAAACCACCCGTTGGTGGTATCTCGAATAAAGGCGCACTCCATGGATATTTCTGCTTTCAAGGCCGACCCGTCGAAGATTGAATGGGTCGGCGATATTCCCGGCATGGGCGATCTTCGCCTGAAAGTCCGGTCGTCCCGGTGCTCTGCCTTCCGCGATGCCAGCGCCCGCTTGCGCCGCGCCGTTCCCCGCACCTCCCTCAACCGCGACGGCACGATGCCCGCCGATCTGGCTGAGAAAATCAGCGGTGAAGCCATGGCGGAATTGCTGGAGGATTGGGAAAACCTCACTTCCGGCGGCGCGGCAATGCCCTTCAACAAGGCGGCGGCGATGGACCTCCTGACCAAGCCGGAATTCTCGATTTTTCGGGAAGCGGTGGCATGGGCGGCTGATTTTGTCGCCAGCGCCACGGCGGAACAGGAAGCCGTTACCTTGGGAAACTCGCCCGCGCCGTAGACTGGCGGCTGCGGTGGAGCGAACACTCCGCCAGCCTGATAGCGGCGCATCTGGACGGCGGGCTTGATCCGCCGGACCATCTTTATCCTCCCGAATTGTCACCCGATGAAAGCGCAATGAGTGCGGCATGGGATGAACTGTGTTCGGACCGGCCAATCGGTAATGTGGTTGGCTCGATCCCCTTCACGGCGATTGACCGTTATGCGGCGCGCTATGGTTTTGATGATCCGGATGATTTTGACCTGTTGCGCCGGGCAATCCGGGCGATGGATTTTGCCTATCTCGAATGGGCAGCGGAACAAGTGAAAAAGGAATGACATGGCAGACCTTGAACAAATCAGCCGCTTGACCGTGGAGGCCAAGCAAACTGGCCTCGATGCGGTGGCGGCTGGTTTTGACAAGGTTGCGGCGGCGCAAACCAAGGCTGCGGCGGCGGGTGAATCCGTGGTTGTGGTGACGGAGACGCAGACCAAGTCGCAAATTGGCATTGCCCGCGCTTTGGAAAATTCCGCCCGCGCCTATGATCCTCTGTCGAATGCCATGGCGAAAATCATCAAGCTGGAGCGTGAACAGGGCGTTGCCCGTCAGCAGGGGATTCCGATTGCGGAAGGGCACCACCGCGCCCTGCAATTGCTGCGAGAAAAATACGATAATCTTGTTCGCCCGATGAATGACAACACTACGGCGCACGGCCTCAACCGGATGCAGATGATGGAGTCGATGCACGTCGCCAAATCGCTGTTTGACGAAATCGCGTCTGGTGCCTCGCCTTTTCGCGCCTTGGCGGTTGAGGGTGGCCGCATTGGTGAAATTTTTGCCATGGGCAACGGAGGCGTCGGCGGCACATTGCGGTCCTTTGGATCAACGCTGGCGGGCTTTATTTCGCCGCTGGCCTTGGCAGCCGGGGCCGTCGCCGGGCTGGCTGTTGCGGGCGGCGCGGCCTACCTGTCATTCTCCAACGGGCAGGACAAGCTTGCGCGCTCGCTGGAAGGCGTTGGCCGGGCCTCTGGCGTGTCGCTGGGGCGGCTCAACAGCATTGCCGACGCGGGGGCCAAGGCGGGCGGCATTTCCAACGGGGCAGGCCGGGATTTGGCCGCAACCTATTCCGGGTCCGGTGTTCTCGACGGCTCGCAAATTGGCGGGCTGATTGCGGGCACCAAGGCCTATGCGCGGGCGCTTGGCACGGATTTGCCCACGGCGGCGGAACGGCTGGC
>JAYVYA010000053.1:0-12971 GCA_043784745.1 Hyphomicrobiales bacterium | reverse complement strand
GCCAATTCAATTGAGGCGGTGATCTGGGTCGCAGTTGGCGGGCGCGGCACGCTGGTGGGCGCGGCGCTGGGCGCGGTGCTGGTCAATTTCGGCAAGACGTGGTTCACGGGTGTGCTGCCGGAATACTGGCTGTTTGCCTTGGGCGGATTGTTCGTTTTCGTCACACTGTTCCTGCCCAGGGGTATTCTCGGCCTGTTTACGGCCAGAAAGCGCGCCTTCACACCAGAGCCAGCCCCGGCTTCTCCAGCGGCGGCGGAACAGGCCCATGGATAATCCCCAGCTCACCTCCTCGCTGCTTTATCTTGACGGTGTCGCTGTGTCGTTTGACGGCTACAAGGCCCTGCGTGGCCTCTCCCTGTCGCTGCAAAAAGGCGAGATGCGCGCCATCATCGGCCCCAATGGCGCGGGCAAGACCACGATGATGGACATCATCACCGGCAAGACCCGCCCTGACTCAGGCGATGTCTATTTCGGCGGCTCGCATGACCTGACCAAGCTGGACGAGGCCGACATTGCCGAACTCGGCATTGGCCGCAAATTCCAGAAGCCGACGGTGTTTGAGAGCCATACGGTGCGCGACAATATTTTGCTGGCCCTGAAAGCCCCGCGTTCGGCCTTTGCAACCCTGTTTGGCCGCGCCGCCGCCGGCCAGACCGGGAAGATTGACTCCATCCTCGAAACCATCCGCCTTGCCGCCCATCAAAGCCGCCTCGCCGCCGAACTCTCGCACGGGCAAAAGCAATGGCTGGAGATTGGCATGTTGCTGGCGCAAGACCCCAAGCTGTTGCTGGTGGACGAGCCGGTGGCCGGCATGACCGACGCCGAAACCGCCCAGACCGCCCAATTGCTGCGCCGCATCGCCAGGGATCATTCGGTGGTGGTGGTGGTGGAGCACGATATGGATTTTGTCCGTGACCTTGGGGTGAAGGTGACGGTGCTGCATGAAGGCGCTGTGCTGGCCGAGGGGCCGCTGGATGTAGTGAGTGCGGACCCTCGCG
Organism: Hyphomicrobiales bacterium; assembly: GCA_043784745.1. Lineage (GTDB taxonomy): Bacteria > Pseudomonadota > Alphaproteobacteria > Rhizobiales > Beijerinckiaceae > JAYVYA01. Next base: position 11,973 of record JAYVYA010000053.1, on the reverse strand, counting down.
TCATCGAAGTTTATCTGGGGCGCTAAACAATGCTGAATATGATCCTTCCGGACCGCGCACTTCCAGTGCGCCCTTGCCGTGCCCTCACACGTGCCAGGTCAGGCAAGGCTTGCCTGCTCGCAAAAAACGCACTGGAAGTGCGCGGTTCGGGTGCCCCATGCTGAACATCGCCAATATCGACCTGTTCTATGGTGCCTCGCAAGCCCTGCGCAGCGTCTCCATGTCGGCCAATCGCGGCAAGGTTACCTGCGTGCTGGGCCGTAACGGCGTTGGCAAATCGTCCCTGCTGCGCGCCATTGTCGGCCACCAGCCGGTCCGTTCCGGCCAGATTGTCTGGCAGGGGCAGGATATTTCAAAGCTCGCCCCGCACGAGCGGGCGCGGCGCGGCATTGCCTATGTGCCGCAGGGGCGCGAGATTTTCCCGCTGCTCAGCGTGTCGGAAAACCTAGCTACCGGTTTTGCCCCCAACAAGCGCGCCGACCGCTTTGTGCCTGATGAAATTTACGACCTGTTCCCGATCCTGAAGGACATGCTGGGCCGTCGCGGCGGTGATCTCTCCGGCGGGCAGCAGCAACAGCTGGCGATTGGCCGCGCCCTTGTGACGCGCCCCAAATTGCTGGTGCTGGACGAGCCGACTGAAGGCATCCAGCCTGGCATCATCAAGGACATCGGCCGCGCCATCACCTACCTGCGCAGCAAGGGCGACATGGCCATCGTGCTCGTGGAGCAATATTTCGACTTCGCCAGGGAACTGGCGGACGATTTTATCGTGATGGACCGCGGCGCGGTGGTGATGTCCGGCACCAAGGCGAGCATGGTGGAGGAGGAGGTCAGGAAGCGGCTGTCGGTGTAGCTCATAAAATCGATTATGCGCTTTGTTCATTTTAGCTGTCGTCAACAAACCGAAAATTACCCGAGCAGTTTCAAAGCAGAGCTAACCTGTTCGTGAAATTTGGGCAGCTGATTTTCAATTGTTTTCCAGACTGTGCCAAGGTCGATATCAAAATATCCATGGGCAAGACGATTGCGCATTTCGTAAGCGAGCGCGAGTGGCAAATCCGGGTGATCAGCGGCAAATGCCGGATATCTCCGCGTGATATTTCGGCTCGCTTCGCCAATATTTTCGAAATTACGGATCACAGCATCCTGCGTCAGGGTATCGCTCAAAAACGTGTCGTAAGTCATAAAAACACTATATTTTTGGATGCGCTCGATCGCTTGAAGGATATAATCAAGATAGTCACCCAGCCGTTGCTCGTTCATACCGGCACAGCTTCGGCAAGCACAATTTTCCGAAATTTCGCTGGCAGGTCAAGCGGAGTGCGAACGTCCACTTGCACACCCAATAGATTGCGCAGTTCGATCTGGATAGCGCTGATGTCGAAAAGGTCAGCTTCCGGCAGTGCGTCAACCAAAATATCCAAATCGCTGTCGTTTGTGTCGCAGCCATGGACAACCGAGCCAAACACACGCGCATTGCTTGCGCGGTGTGCAGCGACGATATTGCGGATGGCTGTGCGGTTAGCCCGCAATATCTCCGAGGGCTTCATCTTTAAGCTCCTGTTGCCAATATTTCTTGGCGGGCGTTCACTTCTCACCCCGCCAGTCTTCCCACCTCCGACCACAATGGCCGCTTCGGCTTTTCGTCTTCCATAATCGCGGGAAACCGCCCGATCTTCTCCAGAAAGAAGTTGTCGCCAAAATCATCATTGACCTGCGACACCTCGCCAACCAGCACATCACCGCCGCCCTGCTTGCCATAAAACCGGTGCATCTGGCCGGGGCGGATGGTGACGCTTTCGCCGGGGGTCAGCACGAGGGGTTCGAGCGGCTGCAGGTGGCGCACGGAGCCATCGACCCGCACGCTCACAACAGTGTCCAGCGTTTCGCCTTTCGCGCCGGTGTTCAAAAATTCCAGCACCAGCTTGCCGCCGCCGCGCACGATAATGTCTTCCCACTTCACCTTGTGGTAATGGAACGGGGTCTCCTGGCCCTCCAGCGTCACCATGATCTTTTCGGCATAGACCGGCTCGTTCGGCTCGCCCTGAATGCCGTTGCGGGTGCAGAGCAGCAGCAGGCCGCGCGTCATGAACGAGCCGCTGCCGAAATCGGTAATATCCCAGCCCATCTGGTGGCGGGCGCAATAGCGGGCGGTTTCGGGCCGGGCCTGCCATTCGGTGCGCGACCAATAGCTCCATGGCGGCGGCGTAAACCCGTTCAGGCGAAACATTTTCTGCGCGCCGCGAATGGCCTCATTGATTTCCGAGCGTTTCATGGCACAGTCCATTGGTTGGGGGCCGGATACCGGCCCGGCACCACATGCGCAAATTGCACTCGGGCGGGCGGCGTGTCAATGATCCTGCCTGCTAATGGTATCCTTAAGTTGAACGCACCTTCTGCCCTGCTCCTTCCCGCCCATATCCGCGCCAAGGGCCAGATCCGGGCGGAATTTTCGCGCCATGGCCAGCGCACCTCCATCGCCCGCGTGCACGAAACCGGCGGCTTGCGGCTGCGGTTTCCGAATGTGGCACACGGCTGCGAGGCGGTGATCCTCAACTCCGGCGGCGGCATTGCCGGTGGCGACAGGCATGCGCTGGCGTTTGAAGCGGGCGCGGGAGCCGAGGTGACGCTGACGACGCAGGCGGCGGAAAAGGTTTATCGCGCGCAGGGTGTGGCGGCGGAGATGGCCGTTTCCCTCCATCTGGCCACGGGCAGCCATCTCGAATGGCTGCCGCAGGAGACCATCCTGTTTGACCATTCGGCCCTTTCCCGCAAGCTGGAGGTGGATATGGCACCAGACGCGACGCTGACCATGATGGAAACAATCGTGTTCGGGCGGCTGGCTATGGGCGAGGCCTGCATCAGCACCAGGCTGCGGGACAGCTGGCGGGTGCGGCGCGGCGGGGTGCTGGTGTTTGCCGAAGAGCTGGCCGTTGGCGGGTGCACAGAACTTGACCGCCCCGCTTTGGGCGGCGGGGCGCGGGCGGTGGCGACACTTTTGCATGTGGCACCCGGCGCGGAAGCGCGGCTGGAAGCCGTACGGGCCGGGCTTGCAACAGCGGCATGCGAGGCGGGTGCCAGCGCCTGGAACAATATGCTTCTGGTGCGCGCCGCATCACCCTCGCCACAGCAGGTGCGGGCGGCTATCGTGGCGGTGATGGAAGTGTTGCGCGGGCGCGGTGCACCGCGCGTCTGGCAATCGTAGGGGACACCAATGAACCTGACACCGCGCGAAAAGGACAAGCTGCTGATCTCCATGGCGGCCATGGTCGCCCGCCGCCGGCTGGAGCGCGGCGTCAAGCTCAACTATCCCGAAGCCATTGCGCTGATTACCGATTTTGTCATTGAGGGGGCCCGCGATGGCCGCTCGGTGGCGGAAATGATGGAGGCCGGTGCCCATGTCGTCACCGCTGATATGGTGATGGATGGCATTGCCGAAATGATCCATGATGTGCAGGTGGAAGCCACCTTCCCCGATGGCACAAAACTCGTCACCGTGCACCAGCCCATTCGCGGTGCCGCCCATGCCTTCGTGCCGGGAGAAGTGCTGGCGGGCGAGGGCGATGTGGTGATGAATGCGGGCCGCGAAACGGTGACGCTCAGCGTCGCCAACAGCGGCGACCGCCCGGTGCAGGTCGGCTCGCACTACCATTTCCTCGAGACCAATCCGGCCCTGAAATTCGAGCGGGCGCAAGCGCGGGGGATGCGGCTGGATATTCCCGCCGGGACAGCGGTGCGGTTCGAGCCGGGGCAGACCCGCGAAGTCCGGCTGGTGGCAATTGCCGGGACGCGCGAGGTCTACGGCTTCCGGCAGGAGGTGATGGGGAAGGTGTGAGACCAGGGCGCTTTGCATTCAGCCGGAAACAAAAGCGGCGCAGAGCGTAGCGGTATCAAGCAGTATTAAATCTTGGCGCAAAAGAAACGGAATGGAAGTCCGCGCTCGGGGCGGCACCGCCAATCCTGACTGGATTCCATCAAATCCCGGCTTTGCCCGCCGGCCAGGCCGCTTCAAACACCTTGCCATTGGTGTCCACCGCGCGCGCCCGGATTTCCGGCGCGCCATTGGGCAGATAGGTGAAGCGGAAGTTCGGGTCTTCGGAAATGGAAATCCCGCCTTCCATCGCCACAATCAAATCATCGCCCTGCCAGATCTTCAGTTCTTCAACAAAGCGGGCGGGGGTGTAGAGATGCGTCACCTGGTCCATCTGCAGGCCGGAATTGTTGGGGTGGCGGATCATCAGCAGCGCATCGGCTGTGCGGGTGCTGGTATTGGCCGGCGCGGGCAGTGCGCGGAAGCGCATCTGGCCAAGGTTGGCCTCCGCCTCATCCAGCCGCTTGGTCGCCGGGGCGGCACAACCGCCCGCCGCCTTGACAAATTTGACCACGGCATAAAGCTTGCCGTCGCTGAGTTCGGCCACGGCATGGACATTGGAATAGGAATTGACGCGGATGCGGGTGGACAGGCTGGTGAGCCCGGATTTGGCCCCAATCTCGAACAGGCCAACGACGGGAGCCGGATTCTCATCGACAATCAGCCAAAGCCGCACGGCTTGGCGCGGATCACCCGAAGGCAGCGCGATCGCAATCGTCACCGGCACCAAAGCCGCATCTTCGGCCCGGTAAGGTGCGTCCAGCGCCAGCACGCCGGTTCCGTCTTCCAGCGACCGGCCCTTGAAAACGTCCTTGGCCAAATCGGCCCAGATGTCGGCCTGGCTGGTTTCGGCCCGGGCCAAACCGGGGCCGCACGAGGCCACCATTGCCACGAGTGCCGCTTTGTTCAGGAGCTGCCGCCGGTTGAAGCCCATCTGAAAAACTCCTGTTTTGACCGTTCCCGCCACCAATCGCCAAGGCTTCAGTTTACCCTATGCGGCATGATGTCACAAGGGCCTATTCCCATTCCAGTTCGGCAAAACCGGCGGTCGCGTTGCGGGGGTTGAAATCTCCAAAAAGCTTCCATTTGAGCGCTTCGCTCTGCCCGGCGCTGCGCGCGGCTTCCCCGACATCGGTGCCGCGCGCGATCATGGCGCGCAAATCTGTCGCCAGCCTGTCAAAATAGGTCTTTTGGGCCGCCATCGCCTGCGGCCAGTCTGCCACCGCCGGGCCGTGGCCCGGCACCACCCGCAAGGCCGGGATTTTGACAATCTCGTCCATCACGGACAGCAGCCCCAGCAGGCTGCCATCGACCACGGGCGTGTGCTGCAAAAACACCAGATCGCCGGAAAACAGCGTTCGGCTTGCTTCGTCCAGCACGGTCAGGTCGCTGTCGGAATGGCTGGTTTTCCACGCCTTGAGCACCAGCTTGCGCTCGCCAAGATCAAGGATGGTCTCATCCTCCACCAGCAGCGTTGGCGCGATGATGCGAATGCCGGAAACCAGCGCATCGCCCATCAGCGGGCGAAAGGCGTTGATGTAGAAATTTCCGCGACTTGCCAGCGCCCGCGGCAGGTTTTTGTGGCCGGCAAATATGACTCCCCCGCCCTCGAAAGCGGCATTGCCGAAGACATGGTCGGGGTGGACATGGGTGTTGATGACATAAAGAATGGGCAGGCTGGTTCGGGCTGTGATCGCGGCCTTCAGGCGCTCGCCCTCCCGCACGCTTCCGCCAGAATCGATCACAGCAACGCCATTTTGCCCGATGATAAAGCCGATATTGGCAATTGCTCCGATATTGTCGGCGTTCATCAGCTCCGGTGTTCCGGCAAAGACGAAAATGCCGGGCGCAATTTCGGAAACCGGCAAGGCTTCCGCCGCCAGTGCCGGGCCGCTGGAAAAACCGGAAATGGCCAGCGCCAGCAAGGCCAATGTGCCGCGCGCCAGACGCTGCCAGCGCCCGGAAAACCTCGACTTAACACTAAGTATCATGTATCACCGCCCTTGCAGGAACCCTTTCGGGCAGGGTCGCAAAATAGTCTCATGCGCGCAATCTTTGTGTTGCAAGGCGCAAAAGGCTGGCTTAGTCTCACTTTAATTTCGGCTTCAAAGTCATCGGCGAATGGGAGCGCTGGTGGTATTTCGAAGGCTGGGTGGGGCTAGGTCAGATTGCCCATTTTGCCCCGCTAGTCGTGACACGCTGCCGAAGTAAATTCCCTTGTTAAGGTCTCCGTTCTCCGGATGTAAATCTGGTTGGCGAGAGTTCTAGCGACATAGTCGTCGGGAGGAAATCTGATGCGCAAACTATTATTGACCACCTGTTTCGGTCTTGCAGCACTTTTTGCTGCAGGTTCCGCACAAGCCAACGATGAACTGATCAAGATGTCGGCAGACGCCAAGCAATGGGTCATGCCAACAGGCAATTATGCCAACCAGCGCTATTCCGAGCTGAAGCAGATCACCACGGAAAACGTCGGCAAGATTGCGCCAGCGTGGACATTTTCCACCGGCGTTCTGCGCGGCCATGAAGGCGCTCCGCTGGTGATTGGTGATGTGATGTATGTTCACTCGCCCTTCCCCAACCTCGTCTACGCCCTCGACCTGAACAACGACGGCAAGATTCTGTGGAAGTATGAACCCAAGCAGGATCCCAATGTCATCCCCGTCATGTGCTGCGACACGGTTAACCGTGGTCCTTCCTACGGCGATGGCAAAATCTTCCTGCACCAGGCGGACACCACCCTCGTGGCGCTCGACGCCAAGACCGGCGCTGTTGTCTGGACCGTGAAGAATGGTGATCCGTCACGCGGCGAAACCGGCACGGCCTCGCCCATGGTGTTCAAGGACAAGGTGATTGTGGGTATCTCCGGCGGCGAATTTGGTGTTCGCGGCTCGGTGACGGCCTACAACATCAAGGACGGCAAGAAAGTATGGCGCGGCTATTCCATGGGCCCCGATGCGGACACCCTGATGGATGGCGAGAAGACCACAGCTCTCGGCAAGCCCGTCGGCAAGGATTCCGGCATCAACACCTGGCAGGGTGACCAGTGGAAAATCGGTGGCGGCACCACCTGGGGCTGGTATTCCTTCGATCCCGCAGCCAACCTGATGTTTTATGGCTCCGGCAACCCCTCGACCTGGAATCCGAAGCAGCGTCCGGGCGACAACCGCTGGTCCATGTCCATCTGGGCCCGCGATGTCGATACCGGCATGACCAAGTGGGTCTACCAGATGACCCCGCATGACGAATGGGACTTTGACGGCATCAATGAAATGATTCTGGCGGAGCAGGATATCGGCGGCAAGAAGCGCTCGACCCTGACCCATTTCGACCGTAACGGCTTTGGCTACACCCTTGATCGCCTCTCCGGCGAATTGCTGGTGGCAGAGAAGTTCGATCCGGCCGTGAACTGGGCGACCAAGGTGGATATGGACCCTGCGTCCAAGACCTATGGCCGTCCGCTCGTTGTGTCGAAATATTCGACCGACCAGCAGGGGGAAGATGTCAACGCCAAGGGCATCTGCCCGGCAGCGCTGGGATCAAAGGATGAGCAGCCCGCATCCTATTCGCCCCAGACCGGCCTGTTCTACGTGCCGACCAACCATGTCTGCATGGATTACGAGCCCTTCAAGGTCAGCTACACCGCAGGTCAGCCCTACGTCGGCGCAACCCTGTCGATGTATCCCCCGCCAGGCGAAACCAACATGGGCAATTTCATTGCCTGGGATGGCAAGACTGGCAAGATCGTCTGGTCCAACAAGGAGCAGTTCTCGGTCTGGTCGGGAGCCCTGGCAACGGCTGGCGGTCTGGTGTTCTACGGAACGCTGGAAGGCTATCTGAAGGCAGTGGACGCCAAGACCGGCAAGGAACTCTACAAGTTCAAGACCCCGTCGGGCATTATCGGCAACGTCATGACCTATGAGAACAAGGGCAAGCAATATGTTGCCATCCTCTCGGGCGTCGGTGGCTGGGCTGGTATCGGCCTCGCCGCTGGCTTGACCAAGCCGACCGATGGACTGGGCGCTGTGGGTGGCTATGCCGCTCTCACCCAGTACACCGCTCTGGGCGGCCAGCTGACCGTGTTCGCCCTGCCGAACTAGGTTGCCTGCCATAATGGCATGACAAGATTCCGGCGCGCTGCATCTCCTGCGCCGCGCCGGTTTCATATCAGGGCCGCTGCGGCCAACTTTATCAAGACAAGGGACCCAAGGTTGATGATCACCAGAAGCGCCAGTTCGCTGGCATTATTGGCCAGCCTCGCATTTGGCATGGCAGCCGTTTCCGCCGCGCGGGCCGAATCTCCCGATGGTTCCGGCGATCCCGCAGCAGTCTCCAAAGACGCGACCGGGAAATACCTCGACAAGGAGGGCAATCCAACGTTCAAGGTCCAGCCAGACGGCACGATAGACTGGTTCGCCTATTCTGGATTCCGCCGTTACCATTCCGAATGCCATGTCTGCCACGGACCGGAAGGCGAGGGCTCGAGCTATGCCCCGGCATTGAAGGAATCGCTGAAGACGATGTCCTATGCCGACTTCACCAATGTCGTGGTCAACGGGCGCATCAATGTCAGTGCGTCGCAAAACAATGTGATGCCCGCCTTTGGCACCAATTCCAATGTGATGTGCTATCTGGATGATATTTTTGTTTATCTGCGCGCCCGCAGCCATGAAGCAGTGCCGCGCGGACGCCCCGCCGGTCGCGAGGACAAGACACCGCTGCAGGCCGAGGCTGAAAAGGCCTGCCTGCCACCCGGCTAGACGCAGACGCGCTGTCCCAACAGGAGCCTGAATCATGTCGTTTCAACCTGGAAACCGGCTCCTGCCCTTCCTCGCGCTGGCGGCGGCCTTGTGCGCCGCCCCTGCCCGCGCCCAATCGGGCGAGGGCAATGACATTTCGATCGAGCTGGTCGATCCCAAGGTGCTGCGCGTCTGCGCCGACCCGCGCAACCTGCCGTTTTCCAACGACAAGGGCGAGGGTTACGAGAACAAGATTGCCGAACTTCTGGCCAAAAAACTCGGCAAGTCGCTGGCCTATACCTATTATCCCAACACTACCGGCTTTGTCCGCCTGACGCTGATGAGCCACAAATGCGATGTCATCATCGGTTTTCCGCAGGGGGATGATCTGGTCCAGCCCAGCAATCCCTACATGCGCACCGCCTATGCGCTGGTGTTCAAGCCCGGCAAGGGCTTTGACGGGATTGAGACGCTGGAGGACGAGCGGCTGAAAGGCAAGCACATCGGCATCATCGCCCGCACGCCGCCGGCCACCAACCTCGCCGTCAACGGCCTGATTGGCGATGCCAAGCCCTATCCCCTGGTAATCGATACACGGTTTGATTCCTCCACCGAACTGATGATCAAGGACATCGAGACCGGCGAGGTGGATATTGGCGTGCTCTGGGGGCCGATTGCCGGCAATTTTGCCAATCGCTACACGCCGCCCTATGCCGTGGTGCCGCTGGTGAAAGAGAAAACCGGCCCCAAAATGGCTTACCGGATGGTGATGGGGGTGCGCCCGTCCGATCAGGAATGGAAGCGGTTGCTGAACAAGATTCTGGCGGAATCGCAAGGCGAAATCACTAAAATCCTGCTCGATTACGGGGTGCCGCTTTTGGATGAAAATGACAACCGCATTGTCAAATAGCCCGGCGCTCGTGGCACTTTGCCTTCTAGCACTGGCTGGCACCGCCGTGTGCGCGCAAGAAGCGCCGCCCGAACCTGGCGATTACCGCGTGCTGGACTACCGAACCGCGACGCCCCTGACGCTGAAAGGTGCCAGGGTGGTGACGACAGCAGAAGCGCATGAACTATGGCTGGCCCATGCGGCCTTTGTCGATGTGCTGCCCCAGGCCCCGCGCCCGGCCAACCTGCCCGCCAGCACCGTGTGGCGCGACAAGCCGCGCTTTGACATTCCCGGCTCGATCTGGCTGCCCGACACCGGCTATGGCCAGCTGCCGACGCTGACCGAGGATTATTTTGAATCCGGCCTGGAAAAAATCAGCGGTCGCGACAAAACCAAACCCGTCGTGATCTATTGCCTGACCTCGTGCTGGATGTCGTGGAACGCCGCCAGGCGGGCCATCTCCTATGGCTACAGCCAGGTCGTCTGGTTTCCCGATGGCACCGACGGCTGGGATGCATCGGGTTATCCGCTGGAACCGCGCAAGCCCGAGCCGCGCTGAGGCGGCGTTAACCACAACCTGAACCCTGGCAAGCAAAAGCCGAGCCAAACGCGCCTTAACCTGTTTCGGGGGTGGATTCGGCAGGCAATACCGGCTAAGCAAGAACCGGGCCGAATTTCCGGTCTGGCGAAGGCGGGTTTGGCGCGTATGGCATTATCTGCCCGGCTGGTAATGAGGCAGGGTCAATCCCTGGTGATGACGCCGCAATTGTTGCAGGCGATCAAACTCTTGCAGTTTTCCAGCATCGAACTGTCGGCCTTTGTCGAGGCCGAGCTGGAGCGCAACCCGCTGCTGGAGCGGGCGGAGGAGGGCGAGGCCCCGTTTGAAGCCCCCGCCGCCGCTATGTACGAAGCGCCCGTGGAAGGCGACTGGGCCAAGGACATTATTGAGACCGACACGGCTCGCCTTGATGACAATCTGGGCACCGGCATGGACAATGCCTTCGAGACCGATCGCGCCCCCGTCACCGCCGAGCGCAATGATGCGCCGGAGGGTTCGGGCCTGTCGGCGCAATCGTGGAACGGCGCTTCGGGCGCAGGCGACGGCGAGGCGTCCAATCTGGAAGCCTATGTCGCCGCGCCCCTGACCATGGCCGATCATCTGTCCGGGCAACTGGCGGTTGCGATCAGCGATCCCGTGGAGCGGATGATCGGCCAGATGCTGATCGATGCAATTGACGAGGCGGGCTATCTCGCCGAATCTGTCGAGGCGGTGGCTGACCGCCTTGGCGTCGCCCCGGCTCGCGTCGAGAAGGTGCTGGCTTTGGTCCACGGCTTTGACCCGGCGGGCATTGGGGCGCGCAACCTCGCCGAATGTCTGGCGCTGCAATTGCGCGAGCGGGACCGCTATGATCCGGCGATGCAGGCGCTGGTGGCCAACCTGCCGCTGGTGGCGCGGCGCGATTTTAACGGCTTGCGCCGCATCTGCGGGGTGGACCAGGAAGACATGGCCGAAATGGTCGCCGAGCTGCGGCGGCTGGACCCCAAGCCCGGCCGCCGGTTTGGCGGCGGCACCATCCAGGCCGTGATGCCGGATGTGACGGTGCGTGCCGCCAGCGATGGCAGCTGGAATGTCGAACTCAATGCAGAGGCCTTGCCGCGCCTGCTGGTCAACCAGACCTATGCGGCCCGGGTCTCGAAGGGCAAAATCAGCGATACCGACAAGAGCTTCGTTTCTTCCTGCCTGCAAACCGCCAATTGGCTGACCAAGAGCCTGGAGCAGCGGGCGCGGACGATCCTCAAGGTATCCAGCGAAATCGTGCGCCAGCAGGATGGGTTTTTTGCCCATGGTGTCGAGCATTTGCGCCCGCTAAATCTCAAAATGATCGCCGATGCCATTGCCATGCACGAATCCACCGTGTCACGCGTCACTTCCAACAAATATATGGCGACGCCGCGCGGGCTGTTCGAGCTGAAATATTTCTTCACCGCCTCGATTTCCGCCCATGGCGGCGGTGACGCCCATTCCGCCGAGGCGGTGCGGTTCCGGATCAAACAGATGATCGAGGCCGAAAGCCCGGCCCATGTGCTCTCGGACGATGCGATTGTGGTGCAACTGAAAGCCCAGAAAATCGACATTGCCCGCCGCACCGTAGCCAAATACCGCGAAAGCCTGCGCATCCCCTCCTCCGCCGAACGGCGGCGGGAGAAGGTGGGCATGGCGGGGAGCGGGGCGGGGTGAGGGGTGGGCGCGGGAACGTTCCTGGCAGCGAAGGGAGCGATGGCGGCGAGGAGTAGGGCAATCGGGTGAAGCCAAATCACCCCACCCTCACCCTGAGGAGGCCTTCTTCAGGCCGTCTCGAAGGGTGTGGCGGGGTGATTTGGAAGCTAGGCACGCTTCCCGCATGCTTCGAGACGCTACGCAAGGGCTTCGCTCCTCAGCATGAGGAAAGCTTATGCATCGCAGCAGGCCTTCA
>JAYVYA010000052.1:0-11800 GCA_043784745.1 Hyphomicrobiales bacterium | reverse complement strand
CCGGCGGGAAACACACTGGCCGACCCGATGACCGGCAACGCCAGCCAGCCGACTTATCCATGGCGCGGGCGCATCACCTGTGATCCGGCACCGGGCCGCCCCGCTTCGCCGGATGGCACTTCAATCGCGGCGGCGCAGGTAGCCGCCTTTATGGGTTCAGCAGCGCCGCCGCCGTTTGAATTCTCGTTCCGCGCCTTCATCCTGCATTATGCTGTCCTGTGCAAGGCGGCGGGCGGGGTTGATGCGTTTGTTATCGGCTCGGAACTCGCCAGCCTGACACGGGTGCGCTCCGCCAGCGGCATCTACCCTGCCGCCAATGCCTTGGCGGCGCTGGCGGGCGACTGCAAGGCCATCCTTGGCCCCGCAGCCAAAATCTCCTACGGAGCCGACTGGACCGAATATGGCGCGCATGTGCTGGGCGGCGGAGCCGAAGTGCGCTTCCCGCTTGATGTGGTCTGGTCCTCGCCTTCCATCGATTTTGTCGGGCTGGATGTGTACTGGCCTTTGTCGGACTGGCGCGACAATCCGGGCCACCTTGATCTGGCAGAGGCGGCGTCGGTCTATGACCGTTTGTATCTCGCCCGGCGCGTCAGTGCGGGCGAGGGGTTTGACTGGTATTATCCGGACCAAAGCGCCCGCAATGCGCAAACCCGTTTTGCGATTACGGACGGAGCCTTTGGCAAGCCCTGGGTGTTTCGCCAGAAGGACCTTGTGAGCTGGTGGTCCAATCCGCATGTCGAGCGGGTTGGCGGGGTCGAACTGGCGCAATCCACCGCCTGGGTGCCCAAATCCAAAGCAATCTGGCTGGTAGAGACCGGCTGCCCGTCAGTCGATCGCGGCTCGAATGCGCCAAATGTCTTTCCCGACCCCAAATCGTCGGAAAACGCCTTGCCGTATTTTTCGCGCGGCGGGCGCGATGATCTTGTCCAGATACGCACGCTGGAAGCGGTGTTGACGCATTTTGACCCGGCGCAGCCGGGCCATATTGCCGGTTCCAACCCGGTTTCGCCGCTCTACGGCGGTCCGATGGTGGACCCCGCCCGCATTCACATCTGGGCCTGGGATGCGCGGCCTTTCCCCGCTTTCCCGGACTATTCCGGCGTTTGGGCGGATGCGGCCAACTGGGACACGGGGCACTGGCTCAACGGGCGGCTGGAGGGGGTGGCGATTGACCGGCTGGTGCAGGCCTTGCTGGTGGATGTGCCCGGCATCACCTCCACCGTGGCTTTGCCGTCCATCGAGGGCTTTGTCGATGGCTACGTGCTTGACCGCGTGCTTTCCGCGCGGGCGGCAATCGAGCCGCTGGGCGGGCTGTTTGGGTTTGACGCCATAGTCCAGGCGGGCAGCGTGCGCTTTGCCGGCCGTTCGGGCCGCTCCGGGCTGACCATTGGCAATGACGATCTGGTGCCCGCAAGGGACGGCACCCTGCTGCAATTGACCCGCGCGGAAGATACGCAATTGCCGCACGAGCTGGCTGTGACGTTTGGCGATAGCGAGCGCGCCTACCGCTCGGCCACCGCCCTTTCGCGGAGGCTTGCCGGATTTTCCAGGCGCGAGGCACAGGCCGAACTGGCGGTGATGATGCGCCGCGCTGAAGCCCAGCGCCTCGCCGACATCTGGTTACAGGATGTCTGGGTGGCGCGCGAAACCGCTGAGTTCACCTTGCGCCCGTATTTGTTGCAGGCTGAAATTGGCGATGTCGTCAGTTTGAATGTGGCGGGTGCCCTGCGCCTGTTCCGCATTGAGCGGATCAATGACGGTGCCGGGCGGGTAATCAGCGCCCGTGCCGTGGAACCGGCGGTCTATGACAGGCAAGCGGCTGCGTCGCAGCGCGTGCCCGTCGCCGCGCCCCAACATCCTGGCCCGTCGCGCGTGCTGGTGCTGGATCTGGCAATGGCGCGGGCGGACCCGGTGCCGGTGCAATATATGGCCATTGCCGCCACGCCCTGGCCCGGCAGCATCGCCATCTGGCGTGGCATTGGCGGCGGCACGTTTGATTTGCTGGCGCGGGTGCAATGGCCAGCAATTGTCGGGGACACGCAAAGCGTCCTCAATCCTGGCCCGGTTGGCCGGATTGATCCGGGCAACAGCCTGATCGTCAGGATTAATTCCGGCACGCTGGCGTCCGTTAGCGATGCGGAAATGCTGGCGGGCAAGACGGCGATGGCCATTCAGGGGCCGGACGGGAACTGGGAAATCTTCGCCTTTGCCCGCGCCGAACTGGTGGGTGCCAAAACCTGGCGGCTCTCGCGCCTGCTGCGCGGGCAGGGCGGGGAGGAGGGGCTGGCGGCCCGGGCGGTCCCTTCAGGCTCGCCGGTTGTGCTGCTTGATGATGCCGTCATCCCGCTGGCCACTGGTTTGTCGGGCGTTGGCATCAGCAATGTCTATCGCATCGGCCCTGCCAGTCTCGACATTGCCGATCCGGCCTTTGTCGAAATCAGAGCGACGGCCACGTCCAAGCCCTTCAAACCGCTTTCGCCCGTCCGCGCCCGTGCGGTGCGGGGGCCGGGCGGCATTAATCTCAATTTCCTGCGACGCGGACGGCGCGATGGCGATGCATGGGAAGTGCTCGACATCCCCCTGGGCGAAGACCGCGAAGCCTATGAAATCGAAGTCTGGCGAGCTGGCGCTGTCAAGCGAATGATTGCCGCCAGTGCCCCGCAGGCTTTTTACGCAGCTGCGGATGAACTGGCCGATTTTGGCCAGGTGCAAACCAGTCTTGACCTGAAAATCTATCAGCTCAGCGCCGCTGTCGGGCGTGGCTTCCCGCTGACGGCAACCGTTCCGGTGCGCTGATCACGGCAATTGCGGAAAAAATCCATGACCAGCACCCTTCATCTTGGCCTGCCCTTCATTGATGCGGCCCAGTCGCAAAAACATGTCACCCACAATGATGCGCTCAACATTGTCGACATTGAGCTTCAGCTGTCGGTCATCGCCCGCAATGTGCTGGCTCCGCCAGCCAATCCGCTGGAGGGCATGCGCTATTTGCTGGGCACCGGCGCAACCGGAGGCTTTGCCGGGCATGACGGGACGCTGGCGGCATTTCAGGACGGAGCGTGGCGGTTTCTGGCACCGGCCAAAGGGTGGCGCACCTATGTTGAGGCGGAAAACATTCTGGCCCTGTTTGACGGGACCAGCTGGTTTGACCTCGGCGCGACACTGAAAATCCTGCAGAGCCTGACGCTGGCCGGAATCGGCACCAGAGCGGATGCGACCAACCCGCTGGCCGCCAAGCTTAATGCCACGCTGTTTACCGCGCGCGGCTTGGCCGAGGGCGGCACCGGGGATCTGCGCTTCAAGCTGAACAAGGAAACGATCGCCAATACCGCCTCGCAACTCTACCAGACCGGCTATTCCGGGCGGGCTGAAACAGGCCTCACCGGCACAGACCATTACCACATCAAGGTCTCTGCGGATGGCCTTGTCTGGAAGGATGCCATCGACATCGATCCGGCGACGGGGATTGTGACCTTTGCGGGCGGGATTGCCGGTGCCAGCCTGGTGCCTCCCGCTTTCCAGTGGAACGGCACGCAGCTGCGCTTTCAGAACCCGGATGGCAGTTGGGGCGTCTGGGTGGATTTGAAGGGTCCGGCGGGCGTTGCTGGACCAGCTGGCAACCAGGGGCCTGCCGGGTCCACTGGCGCGTCCGGCCCCTCCGGACCTGGTGGCGCGACGGGCAGTACCGGTGCCACCGGAGCCACCGGAGCCACCGGAGCCACCGGAAGCACTGGTGCGGCCGGACCGGCTGGAGCCCCTGGTGCCGCAGGCCCGGCCGGTGCAACGGGCGCGACCGGTTCCATTGGCAATACGGGCCCCGGCGGGCCACAGGGTGCCGCTGGCGTGGCTGGCGCAACTGGGCTGACCGGCCCAACCTGGTTTCCTGCCGCCGGCAGACTGGGCCAGCTGGCCATGCAAGCCGATGATTTTGGCACCATTGTGCCGGTGCTGCCATCTGTGTTCGCAAATAATGCTGCCTTCAGCATCGACTGGACCAAAACCGCCAATTATCAGCTGGCCAATTCCTATGCCGGCACCCAGCGGTTTTCCGTTCTGGCCTCGGCATCCAGCCTCACCATCACCAATGCGCAGGCTGCGATCTGGTGGGCTGGTGCCGTTCTGAATTCACCGGTTCGGGCCAAACGGGTTGTCTCTGTCAGCGGCTCGGTAACTGTCACGGGGGCCAACCCCGTCAGCAATGGCGGGCTGGCCATTGGCATTTTGCCCTTCGGCAATCCTCCTTCCGGCGGGGGGGCTGCAGCCAACAATATCGCGCTGGTCGCCGGGTTTGCCGGCATTGTCATTCGCCCTAGCGGGCCAATTGCCTACGGTCCGGATGCGGCATCAGCAGCGGCGGGCGTGGTTGTCAGCGCCATAACGGGCGCTTTCACTTTTACCAGCGGGCAAGCCACAACACTCGCCCTCACTTTCGGCAATGCCGATGCGACGACTGCCACCTGTGCTTTCTCCGTCGCAGGCGTGCAGACGGGCACGTTCACCCTGTCCGGCCTGCCAGCGGCGGGCTGGCTCTGGGCGGGTGTGCGGTTTGCCGCCAATATTGCCCCGGCGGATGTGGCTTTGGTGTCGGTCAGCATCACCGATGCCACGGCGGTCAGTTTCGGCGGCGGCGCGGCCACCACCCTCATCAATCATTACGTCGCCCCCGCCTCGCCGCTGGCCGGAACCAGCGGCGCGCTGGCCACCAGCACGATGGTGGATGCCAATGCCTATCTGGCCCGGGTCGTGCCGCCCGGGATGCCAGCGCTTCCGATCATGCCCACGCTGGTGCGCGGGTTTGGCGTGGTGCAATTGTCGGGGGATGCCACCACGGCATTCCTGCGCAAATATCCGGCGGTGATGGCAGGCGCCATCGCCTATGTCGAGACGTGGGGGAGCGACACAAATGGTGCTCTCAACGATGAAACCAGGCCTTTCCTCACCTTCGCCAAGGCCGTGCGCCAGAGTGCGGCGACGATCATCCGTTTTGGGCCTGGCCGGTTTGCGATTGATGACTACCGCTTCAACGACACCGGCGCGGGTGCGGCCAAGCTGGTGATGGCGCGTTTCCCCGGCTTCACACCTTCACCGCCACTTTGCTGGGGGATGATCTTTCCACCCTCAACTGGACGGCAACAATTGGCCAGACCGGCGTCTGGCAAACCAGCCTGCCCGCCGCCGTGGCAGGCAATGTCGTCTCGGTGGACCGGGTGCTGACACTGCTGACGCCGGATGCGCGCGGCTTCCCCTCGCGTTTGCTGCGTTTTGCTTCGGCGGCAACGCTGCAGGCGGCGGGCACGGGCTGGTATTACGATGCGGCGGCCAAAATCATCTATGTCGCTATGGGCGGGGGCAGCGTCCAGGCCAACCGCGCCACGCTAAAAGCTTTGTATCTCAACGCTGCCAGCACCTCCCGCTGCCTCGTCTACGGAAGCCGCATCGCCTTTGACGGGGTTTATTTCGACGGCTGCCAGATCCAGCAGCTCGAGAATGCAGGCGGGCTTGCCAACGAGCACTGGCTGAACAATTGCACCATGTTTGCCTCTACCTATGGCGGCTATGCCAATGGCGTTAATGGCGGCACCTGCATCGCCAGCAATGTGCGCATCCATGCTTCGGGTTCGGACGGGTTCAACTACAATTGGTCCGCAACGGGTGCGGGCGGCAATATGGCGCTGGGGGTTGAGGCCAATTGCCATGTCACCGATGCGGGCGACGCCATGGGTTTTGGCACCGGCATCAGCTCCAACAACAACGGCTCTTCCATTCATGAAGGCTATGTGGCCAGATTTGGTTCCATCTACGAGGGCAGCTTTGGACCCGATATCGCCGACACTTCCATCTCTGGCATTCCCTCCATTTCCTGGCAGGTGGGCTGCATTGCTCGCAGCGGCCATCCGGCGGGCAATCCGGTCGGCTGGGGTTTTTATGGCATCGGCGGCGCAACGGCTGTGACAGCCGGAACGCGGCTGGCCTGGCTGGACACCTGTTTTGGCGGTGGCGACGCCAATGGGGCGCTGCGGCTTGAGGCATGGGCGGCAGCAAAGACCTTCAATTGCTCGTTTGATCTGGCACCCGTCCTGTACGCCGGCTCCACCGCACCCGTCAGCTATCTTCCCGGCACGCCCTGACAACCGCTTCTTATCCACAACAAGGAGCCGCCATGGCCGCCGACAATTTCGAGACCAGTCTTGCCTTGACCCTGCAATTTGAGGGCGGATATGTCGATAATCCCCACGATCCCGGCGGCGCCACCAATCTGGGCATTACCCGCGCAGTGCTGGCGCAGGTGCGCGGGCGACCGGTATCGCGCTCCGAGGTGATGGCTTTGTCCCGCGACGAAGCCAGTGGCATTTACCGGCGGCTGTACTGGAACAGTGTGGCGGGCGACGCCTTGCCCAAGGGCATCGACGCTGTGGTTTTTGACCTGTCAGTCAATTCTGGGCCGCAGCACGCCATCCATGCGCTGCAAACCGCGCTGGGCCAGCCCCGCTCCGGACGGATCGACAATGCGGTTCTGTCGGCTCTGGCCAGCATGCACCTGGCCGATGTGATTATCGCCATTTGCCGCCAGCGCCTGTCGTTTCTGGCCCGGCTTAAAACCTTCAGATTTTTTGGACACGGCTGGACCCGCCGGGTCCAATGCGTCCAGCGGGCGGCACTTGCCATGCTCGCTGATGTGCCGGTGGCCAAGCCAGCACACCATCCCGCCGGGCCAAATCCGCCCGGACCCTCCCCCCACCCGAAAGGAACACCGATGGACAATAACATTGCTGCACATACCGAAACCTCCAAGCCATTCTGGGCATCGCAGACCATCTGGTCTTCGTTCGGCGTTATCGGCTCTTCCCTGGCTGGCGTGGTGCTGGCGTGGAAAGGCGGGGACATCAACGCCTTCGGCGCATCCCTGACCGCCATGCTCGGCGGCGTAAGTGCCATTGTCGGGCGCTATCGCGCCCGCGCAACAATCGCCTGAACGTCCTGGCCAGGGCCGAAGCGCCGCCCGGTGTTTCGGCCCCCGCCATTTCGTTCATTTTTTATTCAGGCGCAAAACCGTAGAAAACCTCATGCGTTGGGGCACAGGCTTTCTCATAGGTGTTTTCTTGCTCGCAGGTTCAGCCCGCCCGGCTTTGGCTGCGGGTGAACCGATGCCTGCGCGCAGCTGTCTGGCCAGTGCCGAAGCCAGGGAGGCCATTGCCGCTCATCACCTGATAAATTCCACGATGGCCATGAACAATGCCGCTATTAAGGTACAGGCGGATGCGCTGGCGGGCAAATTGTGCCGCTGGACGGAGCAGTATGTCTACGAGATTACTTTGCTTCGCCGCGACGGACGTGTCATTCACGCTTTCATTGACGCGCGCACCGGTGAAGTCGTCGGCTCGCAAAACAATAATTGACAGCCTCCTGGGAGTTGGTTCGTGCGGCTTTTGGTGATTGAGGATGACAAGGACCTGAACCGCCAGATCGTCT
Organism: Hyphomicrobiales bacterium; assembly: GCA_043784745.1. Lineage (GTDB taxonomy): Bacteria > Pseudomonadota > Alphaproteobacteria > Rhizobiales > Beijerinckiaceae > JAYVYA01. The sequence continues at coordinate 4,330 of JAYVYA010000052.1, read as the reverse complement.
CGGCTCTGGAGCAGGCAGGTTACGCCGTTGACAAGGCGCTGAACGGCGAGGAAGGGCAGTTTTTGGGGGAAACCGAACCCTATGACGCCGTGGTTCTTGACCTTGGCTTGCCCAAAAAAGATGGCATTTCCGTGCTGGAAAGCTGGCGCAAGGCCGGACGCACGATGCCGGTGCTGATCCTGACCGCGCGCGACCGCTGGAGCGACAAGGTGCAGGGCATGGATGCCGGTGCCGATGACTATGTCGCCAAGCCGTTCCACATGGAAGAGGTGCTGGCCCGCCTGCGCGCCCTGGTGCGCCGCGCTGCCGGCCATGCCTCCAGCCAGTTTTCCTGCGGGCCGGTGCAACTGGACACCAAGGCCGGGCGCGTGCTGGTGGACGGCAATCCAGTGAGGCTCACCTCGCATGAATACCGGCTGCTGGCCTATCTTATGCACCACGCGGGGCGGGTTGTCTCGCGGACCGAACTGATCGAGCATTTGTACGATCAGGATTTTGACCGCGATTCCAACACCATTGAAGTCTTTGTCGGGCGTCTGCGCAAGAAGCTTGACGTGGAGATCATCCAGACGATCCGGGGGTTGGGCTATCTCGTCGCCCCGCCTGGCCAGCCTCCGGCAAAAGCGTGAGAACGGGGCCTGGCACTCGCTTCTGGCGGATGTTGCAGGCGCGCTCGATCGCCACCCGCCTGTTTGCTTCCGCCGCCTTCTGGAGCATCCTGATTCTGCTGTTTGCCGGTGTGGTGCTTTCCGCGCTCTACCAGCGCACGACGGAGGATGATTTTGACCGCAGGCTGGGCGTCTACCTTCAGGCTCTGGTCGCCGATGTGGCAACGCCTGGCGACGATGCGCGCACAGCGCCCGGTCAACTTGGCGAGCCGCAATTCGAGATCGCGCTTTCCGGCTGGTACTGGCAGATCACGCGGCTGAGCGGGGAGACCCGCGAAATCAAAAGCTCGCGCTCGCTTTTTGCCGAGACCTTGCCGCGGCTGGCCAGCCAGGGGGTGGAGGCCGGTTTGGGCGGAAGCCGCCACGGCTATGCCACCGGCCCGAAAGAGCAAGACATCCGGATTGTCGAGCGGGTGATTGATGTGGGCGACAGCGGCATCTTTCTGGTGCAGGTTGCCGCCGTGACCAATGACATCGAACAGCAGATTCAGACTTTTCAGCTGTCGCTCGCCGCCACCTTCCTGATTCTTGCTGCGGCGCTGATGACAACAACGGCCCTTCAGGTCCGCTTTGGTCTGGAACCGCTGCGGCGCCTGCAGCAGGGCGTCGCGGAAATTCGCAAGGGCGAGAACGAGCGCATCGAGGGTGATTTCCCGCAGGACATTGCGCCTCTGGCCAGCGAGCTCAATCTGCTGATTGACGCCAACCGCGCGATCGTCGAGCGGGCCCGCACGCAGGTCGGCAACCTCGCCCATGCCCTGAAAACGCCGCTCAGTGTCATCACCAACGAGGCCGACAGCGATCCCGGTGCGTTTGCCCGGAGAGTCCGGCATCAGGCAGCGCTGATGCGCGACCAGGTGACCTTTTACCTGGACCGCGCCCGTGTGGCTGCCTCCACCGGTGCCCTGGGTGTATCGGTGGAAGTGGTGCCGGTGATTGAGGCGCTGGTGCGCACATTTGCTAAAATCTACCCCGAACAAAGCGTCGTTTTCGATCCGCCGGCTGGCCTCGCGCCAAAATTTGCCGGCGAAAAGCAGGACCTTGAGGAAATGATCGGCAATCTCGTCGATAACGCCTGCAAATGGGCGGACAATGAAATCATCCTCTCGCTGGAGGCGAAAATTTCCGGCTCCGAACGGATGAAATTGCGTGTAACCATTGATGATGATGGACCCGGCCTGCCGGAGGCGTCGCGCGCGGCAGCTTTGCGGCGCGGGAGGCGGCTGGACGAAACCAAGCCTGGTTCCGGCCTGGGATTGTCGATCGTCGTGGACCTCGCTGATTTGTATGGCGGCGGGCTGGAACTGCAAACCAGCCCGGCCCAGGGGTTGCGCGCCGTGTTGCACCTGCCGGCGGCATGACGAAACTTTTGGCAAACGGATGGACGCCAGCGCAAATTCGCCGTAGCCTTGCGCATTGTTCCTGCAGGTCTGGTGTTTCGATGCGTCGCTCATTTCATCTCTCACTGGGTATCGTCGCCCTGCTGGCGCTGGCTGGCTGTGGCGGGCCAAAAGCTCCTGAAGGTGCGGTGCCTGCCATCGCACCCGACCCGTCCGCCAAGGCTGCCATCTCCGGCATTCTGGCGGAAAGCCTTGGCAAGGGTCTGGACGAGCATGACCGGCAAATTGCCTTTGACGCGCAGATCGCCGCGCTCGAAAAAGGCCAGCGCCAGAGCTGGCGCGGCAAGAAGGGCTCCTTCGGCATTGTCGATCTGGGGCCAGAGCAGACCCATGCCGAAGGGACCTGCCGTGATTATACCCACAAAATCTACGTTGGCGGTCGCCCGCAATCCGGTCAGGGGCAGGCTTGCCGCCAGGCCACCGGCCATTGGCGGTTTGTTAGCTGAGTTTTCGGCGCGTCATCTTGCGGGCTTTCCAACTGGCGCGGGTGGCATTATGTGTCTGGCATGATCTGGATCGTTTTTGCTTGCCTGACCGCTTTCGCCGTTGCCTGCGTGCTGTGGCCACTGGCACGTCGCACGCAAGTGGCAAGCCCGGCCTCGGCTGCCACGGGATTTTACCGGGCGCAGGTTCAGGCGATTGAGCGCGACCGGGATGCCGGGCTGATGGCACCGGACGATTCGGTCGTAGCGTTGACGGAAGCCGCCAGGCGCGTGCTGGGCACGAATGCGCCGGTGCCGGTTTTCTCCGCATCGCGCACTGCATCCAGAGTGGTTGTGGTTGCCATTCTGGCGGGCGTTCCAGCTTTTTCGGTTCTGTTTTACCTGCTTACCGGCAACCCCAACCTGCCGGATGCTCCCCTCGTTGCCCGACTGGCAGGTTCGACCGGGCAAACCGACGTGGCTGCCATGATTGCCCGCATGGAAGCCCACGTCGCGGCCCATCCCGAAGATGGCCCTGCGCTCGAATTGCTGGCCCCGGTCTACATGCGCCTAGGCCGGGCCGCCGATGCAGCGAAGGCCTATGAACGAGCGCTGGCCCTGCTGGGCGAGACATCGCGGATGCGGGCGGATTTCGCGGAGGCTCTGGTCGCAAAGGCCGACGGCGAAGTGACGCCGGAAGCCAGACAGAATTTTGAAGCCGCGATCAAGACCAGTCCGACAAATGAGAAGGCCCGCTTCTATCTCGGCCTTGCCGCCGAACAGGCCGGGGACAAGGCGCTGGCGCTGGATATTTACGGCAAGCTGGTAGCTGGCGCGCCGCGCGATGCGCCCTACCTGCCCATCGTGCGGCGGCGCATGGCGGAAATGGGGGGCAGCCCGCCTCCTTCCCCCTCCGCCGCCGCCATCGCTGCGCTGCCGGAACCGGAGCGCATGGCCACTATTCGCTCGATGGTGGAGGGGCTGGCTGCCCGTCTGGCGCAAAATGGCCGGGATGGCGAAGGCTGGCTGCGGCTGATCCGCGCTTACAAGGTGTTGCATGACGACGCGCGGGCCAGAACTGCGCTTGCTGACGCGCGCACAGCCATGGCGGATGATATTCCGGCGCTGGCGCGGATCAACAATCTCGCCGGTGACCTGGAATTGGGGGACAAATGACACGCAAAAGCCGCCGCATGGTGTTGATTGCCGCAGCGCTGGGTATTTTTGGCCTTGCAACCGGCATTATGCTGTATGGATTGCGCGGCAATATCGTTCTGTTTCTCGGGCCCAGCGAAATTGCCAAAAGTCCGCCCGCCAGCGGCTCAAGGCTGCGGGTCGGTGGCCTGGTGAAGCCGGGCAGCTATGTCAAGCTCACCAGTAATTCCGCGACATTTGCCATCACAGACATGGTCACGGATATCAAAGTCGATTATGCAGGCAATGAGCCGCTGCCGGAATTGTTTCGCGAGGGGCAGGGAGTGATCGCCGAGGGCATGCTGGTGCAGCCCGGCCTGTTCAAATCCGACCGGGTGCTGGCCAAGCACGACGAAACCTACATGCCGCGCGAAGTGGCAGACGCGCTGAAAAAGCAGGGCCAGTGGAAAGGCCCCGAACCGGTGAAATGAGCTTCGCGCAATGATTGTTGAAATTGGTCACTATGCCCTGGTTCTGGCGCTGGCACTGGCGCTGGTGCAAAGCGTCGTCCCGCTGGTGGGGGCGCTGCGCCAGGATGCGCCGCTGATGGCTGTTGCGCCGCCGGTCGCACTGGCGCAGTTTGGCCTGATCGCACTCGCGTTTGCGGCTTTGACCTATGCCCATGTCGTGTCGGACTTTTCACTGG
>JAYVYA010000051.1:0-7246 GCA_043784745.1 Hyphomicrobiales bacterium | reverse complement strand
TTGTTGGCGATCACCAGCTTGAAAGGCATTAAATTCCCTCCCCTTGAACAGGCTGCAAATGTTCACGATTTGGGGGCGGCTGGCAAGGGCGGATTCAAGGGAAGCGCGTTGAGCCATTCATCAATTTCCGGACGTACTGCCGTCCCGGTGGCACGGAAATTCAGTTTCCGGCCCGCTCCTTCGCCAATCACGTGCGGGCGCGGCGTGGTGGCATCAAAGACTTGCCAGAAATCGCAGGCCGCCGAATAGGCCGGCAGATTGGCCAGTCCCCTGTCAAACCGGCGGCGCAGATCCGCTTGCGGCACATCATGCCCGCCCTCCGTCACCCGTCGTGCGACTCGAGCAAGGCATTCTTCCGGGGTAGCGACGGCAAAAAACATCAGTCGGACCTGAAATCCTGCTGCTTTGGCTTGCGCAATCGTGCGCAAATGAGTCTTGCCAGCCAGGGTTGTTTCAAGCGAAAACGATTGGAAGTCCACAATAAAGCTGCGAATCAGCCCCAGCGCCACCCGCGCCGCCCGCTCGGCTTGCGCCAAGGGCTCCAGCGGCGACAGGCCGCGCGCAATCTCGTGCAGATTGACAAAGCGGGAGGAGCCGGAAATCGTGCGGATGCGCTTGAAGGCAAACGTTGTCTTGCCGCCTCCATCGGGACCACAGACGATGTGAAGGGCGGGCGTTTTGACCATCCGCCCGCTTTACCATGCATTTGTCGTGAATAAAGCTGCAATTGCGTTTGGCTGCAATCCGCCCGCGTTGACGGTTGCTGGCACCTGGCATAAACTAGTGAGGCAAATTCTGGGCAAATCCGTGCAGCACCGCCATCTAAACCATCAAGCCTTTACCCCTGCTGCGGTCGATGACATCATCTCCCGGGGACGCTGGCAGGATTGGGCGGAAATGCGACGGGGCATATTGGCCAACCGCTCGCTTCTGGATGTCGTCGAACAGGTTTGCCGCCAGTACATCGCCGACCCCTATGCCCAGCGCCATCATTTCTGGATGAATTATGTCCGCCAGCACAAAATTGCCTGACTGGGAAAACGTCCTGTCCTCGGCGGCACGCCTGCAAACGATTCTGCCCGAAGCCGTACTGGTGGGTGGAAGCGGGCTTGCCGCACAAATGGTTTCGGTTAGATTGGTCCAGCCAGCAGCATAATCGCACCAACCCGAAAGCCCGCCCCTTGTCCCTTTCCCCGCCAGATTTGGCAGACTTGATTGAGGCCGTGGCGCGCGGCGAGCGGCTGGCGTTCCGGCAGCTGTATGATGCCGCCGCCCCGAAACTTTTTGGAATCATCCTGCGTATGTCCAGAAGCAGGGCTGCGGCGGAGGAGGTGCTGCAGGATGTGTTTTTGAAAGTCTGGAACAATGCGGGCCAATATTCGAAAGGTTCCGGCTCGGCCATGGGCTGGCTCACCTCCATCGCCCGCAACCGGGCCATTGACGTGCTGCGCCAGAAAACCGAGCAAACCATGCCGCAGGGCGATGATGGCGAGGACTGGTTCGCCCATCTGGCCGAGGACAGGGACCGCGAGGGCGAAATGCTCGACAGGAACGCCCTGGCCCATTGCCTGGGCCAGATCGAGGCGGAGAAACGCTCCTGCATCCTGCTGGCCTATTATGAGGGGTTTTCGCGTGAAGAACTGGCCGACAAGTTTGGCCAGCCGGTCAATACCATCAAAACCTGGCTGCACAGGGGCCTTGCAACTCTGAAAACCTGTCTGGAAACACGCTGATGCCGGAAGATTTTGACCTACAGGCGGGCGAATATGTGCTGGGCACCCTCGGGCAGGCCGAGCGCCATACCCTCGAGCGCCGCCTCACCCGCGAGCCTTTGCTGCAAGGGGCCGTCTCTGGCTGGCAGAAGCGTCTGGGCTCGCTGGACGCCGCCCTGACGCCTGTGGCCCCGCCACCTGCACTGTGGCATTCGATTGCCGCCGAAATTCCGGAACTGGCCGCCCGTACGAAGCTCGAATTGCTGCAAGGCGGCGCGCCGGACAAATTGCGCAGCGCCGTCGCGCGCTGGCGCAGCGCGGCTGTTGCGGCAACCGCCATCGCCGCCACGCTTGCCGTCGGCCTTGTGTCACGCGAGCTGACGCGGGTGCCACCCGCCGCCCGGCCAAACTATGTCGCCGTGGTCAATCGCGGCGGTGACCAGCCCGCCCTGATCGTGCGGGTGGATCTGGCGACCGGCACGGTGCTGGTGCGCCCGGTTTTGACCGAAACGCCAGAAAACAAAAGCCTCGAACTCTGGGTCATCAACGAAGGGGCCGCCCCCAAAAGCATGGGGCTAATCGGCAGTGACCCGAAAAAGCTGACCGTGCCGGTCGTCGCCAACGCCACCTTCGCCGTCACTGTCGAGCAAACCGGGGGCTCACCGGACGGGAAGCCGCAGGGGCCGATCGTGTACAGCGGCAAGCTGATGATGGAATAGCGCCTGCCCGGACCGCGCACTTCCAGTGCGCCCGGTCCGGACCGCGCACTTCCAGTGCGCCCTGTCCGCTGCGTCCATCCTGCCCGGTTTTGCAATATTCACCGCCGCGCAAGGCGCACTGGAAGTGCGCGGTCCGGGATGCGCAAAACGGTCTGACGCTAAAACACTCCAAACACCGGCGCGCGGTCTGCCTCTATCATCGCGCGTTCTTCATCATGCAACCCAAGAGCCCGGTAAATCAGGGCGTTGGTTTCCTCTTCGGCCAGCAATATAGCTCCCTCCAGCACAAGCGCTTGCTGCATCAGTGCGACAAATTGCGTACTGGCGGCGGCATGGCTGTTGAGGGGAATGGTGCGCAGCTTGGTGTCGAGTGCCTTGGCGCTGGTTTTTTCCGACAGCGAAAATGAACGCCAGAAGAATTGCCAGCCGGCCAGCACCAGCGGCGCTTCGGCCTCGCTGACAAAAACCTTGTCCAGCACCAGCCGCCCCTGGCTTTTCAGGCTGATTTCACCGCGCTGCAAGGCCACGTCCATGTCGCCATGGCGGGCGAGCAGCGGGCGTATCCGCTCCCATCCGGCGGCCCGGCCAATATTGTCGAGGCCTGGAAACAGCCAGTCGGCGGGCTTGATCTCGCGGCCGAGACTGTTTAGCCGCCGCTGCGCGTCGCGCAATATCTGGCGGCGCCGGGTGTGCAATGTTTGCAGGTTTTGCCCCTGCCCCGCAATTTCCGCCGCCAGCGCATGGTCGGGGCGGGGAATGGGGAGGTGGGCGATGAATTGCTTGTTGGCGGAGCGGTATTCGCCACGGAATGGTTTTGATTTTCGGCGGAAGATGAAATCCGAAATCGGGCAATTTAAAAGAGCCAATAAAAATTGACTGTCCACACCTGCTGCGGGCAATACTCCACCGACATCTACATTGTCGAGGCAAAAGGCTCCTTTGGAATCATCAAACCCGTGCAGGAATTCTACCAATCTTGGTACAACCAGCTTTGGCAAATGTTGCTTGTCGAGATTTTTCGGATAGACATAACCATACCAACCCGGTCGGTCCATTTTCCTGTTTTCCCGCCAGCGCAATTGCTTTTCCCAAGACTGCAAATATCGCCAGGCCAGCGGATATTGTTTTAGAAGCCTATCCTCGTCGAAAAGTTGTGCCTTGGAAGTGTCATAGGGCAACAAAATATACGTCTCCGTCGCCGGTTCAATATAGCGCTTGGCTTCCACGCCCGACACCAGCGGGTGCATGATCGCATCTTCCAGCTTCACCTCATACGGAACCTGCCCGCGCAGGCGCTCGGCTGGATTGGGCTGGCGCTGATAGACCCCCGGTCCCAGCTTCCGCAGATGATAAATTGAATCGGCGCTGGTGATCAGCCCCTGAAAAATCCCCCTGGTCACCCGCGCATCATCCAGCCGCAGATGTTCCCGCTCCATCCGGTCCACAAAGGCCCGCTCGTCCCTGGGCAGCAGGCTCCAGTTTTCCGTGCCCTTGAGCCCGGCATAGGGCACGGCGCGCCCGGCATCGTCCCAGTTCAGCTTGGCCAGCACCCCGTCGGGCGCATTGATAAAGCGGATGGCTTCATTGCTGCGTTTGGTGAAAAACTGCAACGCCGTATAGGTCGTCGCCTCCTCAAATATCTGGAAGGATTTGAAATCAATCCAGCGGTCAAGGCAGCGCGAGCGCGCCATGTCCCGGCGCAGCGCCTCGCCATATTCATTCACCAGCCAGACCGAGGGCGCAATATAACCCATCCGCCCGGCAGGGTTGAGCAAGTCAAGGCCCTTTTCAATGAACGGCAAATACAGGTCAAAATTGCCCGATTGCGTGCTGGAATATTCGGATTGCCCGCCCCTGCCATGGCGCAGAAAATCCGCCATATCGGCATGGACCTGGCGGAAATTCTGCAATTTCACGTAAGGCGGATTGCCGACGACAAAATCAAACCCGCCGTTGGCAAAAATTTCTGGAAACCGTGTCGCCCAGTCGAGCGTGTTGACCCGCTCGCGCTCCTCCTCGGCATAGACTTGCAAGTGATCGTAGAACCGGTTTGAAATCAGGCTGTTGCCATCCTGCACCGTATGGTCCAGCGAGGACAAGGGCTCGCCTTTGCGGGCCGAATGCAGCCACAGCGCCAGCTTGGCAATTTCAACCGAGGAGGGGTTGATATCCACCCCGTAGATGCATTCGGCCAGCAGCCGGTCCATGATTTTCAGCGTCGAATCCAGCCTCGGCCGGGCTTTCCGCTCGCGCCGCATTGCCTCGATGCGCAAATGCTCGTCGACGAAATAGCGCAGGGCCGTCACCAGAAAGGCCCCCGAACCGCAGGCAGGGTCCAGCAGCCGCAGCTTCCATACCGCCGCCTCATAGGCGTCCAGCGCGGCGAGGCTGGGCGCTATCCCGTCCTGCCACCCGGCCTCCAGCTGCAGTTCCTCAAGCCGTGGTCCCACCGTCTGGGCAACAATCGCCTGCACCACCCGTTCGGGCGTATAATAGACGCCATCGCGCTTGCGTTTGGAAATTTTGCCGACCGAGGGGCGGTCATCCAGCTCCGCCTCGCGGATTTCGAGTTCGGTAATCGACTGCTCGAAAATATGGCCCAGCGTATAGAGGTCCAGCCCTTCGCCGGTGCCGGTCGAGGAAAAATCATAGCGGTCGGCAAAATACAGCACCGTTTCCTTGTCGCGCTCGACACTGGCCAGATTGCTGCCCTGATAAATCTTGCAGAACATATAGTTGGGTACAAAAAGGCTCTCAATTTCCGGATCGGACTTAAACAACCCGCCATTGAAGCACTGCAACTTGGCCGGCCCAAAATTGCCCCCGGAATTCATCACGCGAAAGAGCCGGCGGATGACAATCCAGATGTCGTCTGTGGCTTCCTCATAAACCACTGACATGCTGTAATCGTTCAGGTAATCGCGCAGCAATTGGGCGGGAAAGCCAATAACACCACCGCGATCCTCGCAGTACAGCACGAACAGCAGCCGGTCGAGAATCCGCTGCGCCAGCCGCAGCAGCCGTCCGCGCGTGCCCGGAAACTCCGGATTATGCGTCACCAGCGCATTGTAGAGCCGCTCGCGCAAGGCCCGGTATTCGCGGTAAAAATCTTCCTCGATCTTTTTCTGCGCCACACCCTGGCGGGCAATCAGCAGGCGCAACGGCGATGCGCCGCGCGTGCCCAGCAACCAATCCCGGTGAAACACGCGCGAAAACACAAAGCGGCGGAACTGTCCTTCCTCGCCGGATGCGAACAAACTGCGTTCCTGATCGAAGAGATCACCGCCCAGCGTAAACACCATCGCCTCATGCGGCATCCTGTCAAACCAGTAAAGGCGGAATTCGCGCATGTTTGTGACGACAGCCCATTCGGGCACGACATCCTCATTGCCATACAGCCCGCGCCGCGCGCCCCACAAATAATCCTTGGCTTGCTCGACGGCGGAACGCCCGCCCGCCCGGCCTGGCCGGCGCTGCGGCGTGTCGAGCGAGCCCTTCAGCCCCTTGAACTCGCACAAAACCTGCGGAATATCGCTGGCTTCATCGCCCGTGAAAAAACCGAGCGCCAGATCGGCGCGCCCGGTTCCCGCGTCCTGCCCGGCACCGGCAATGGGAAATTGCTGCTGATAGGAGAACGTGCCGGTTGCGGCCTGCCCCGAGCCTGAATAGCCCCAAATCCCGTTGAAAAAAATCTGGATGAACGGGGCCTCGGAGGCGCTCTCGCCCAAATCCCGCCGCCTGGCCCAGTCCTGCAACAGCGATTCCAGCTCGCTGTCCGCAGTCCCCGCTTTGTAGGCCAGAAATTCGTCGTGCCAGAGCGACCGCAGAAATGAATCCGTCAGCATTGGTTTATGAAAAATCGCCATGAATCGCCCATAAATCCAATTTGATTATGGATAGACGCCATCGGGGCGCGATTCAATGCCATTGCGCTTTTGGCAGCGGCAATTGCCCTTCATGCACAAAAAAATGCCCCAGCAACAGCCGGGGCATTTTTCGATGTTGTGCTGGCAAGATTACTTGGGCAGCAGCACGGTGTTGACGACATGGATGACGCCGTTGGACTGCATGACATCGGCGATGGTGACGCGGGAAACGTCGCCCTTGGCATCCGTCACCATCAGCGTGCGGCCCTTTTGGGTCACGGTCAGGCTCTCGCCTTCCACCGTCTTCAGCATGGCTTCGCCGCCGCCCTGCTTGACCATGGCGGAGAGATCAGCGGCGGTCAGGCGGCCGGGGACGACGTGATAGGTCAGGATGGCGGTCAGCGTTGCCTTGTTCTCCGGCTTCACCAGCGTTTCAACCGTGCCTTTGGGCAGCTTCTTGAAGGCGCCATTGGTGGGAGCGAACACGGTGAACGGCCCGGGAGACATTAGTGTATCGACCAGACCGGCGGCCTTGACGGCGGCCACCAGCGTGGTGTGGTCCTTCGAATTCACGGCATTTTCCACAATGTTCTTGGCCGGATACATCGGTGCTCCACCGACCATCTTGACGGCGGCAAAAGCCGTCGTGGTAAGCAGGACGGCACCGAGGGCGATGAAAGTGCGCTTGAAGCTGGACGACATGGTTCTCTCCTGAAGATATTTCGAGTGCGGCTGTTGCCGTCACAAGACAAGTAACGGAGGCCAGCGGAAGGAAGTTTCGGCCCGCAGTAACAGTTTCGTGAACGCCGCGTGACCGGATGGCGGCCTGCCGGGTTCCAGAGCGCTGATTTGGCGCTGGCCCCCAAACATGGCGACGTGATCGCAGATGGTGCCTTCCGCCTGTATTATCGGGCTAGCCCCGGCTTCCGTGGCCGCGATACCTACGCCA
>JAYVYA010000050.1:0-3951 GCA_043784745.1 Hyphomicrobiales bacterium | reverse complement strand
GTTTCCCTTGCCGGAAGGCGGAATGATGCTGCAATTGTCAAGGCGCAAGATTTTGGCCGGCCTCGTGACCACCAGCACGCTTGCCCTGAATCCGCTGGCCGGTGCGAAGGCGCAGACGAGCGCGGGAGCGGCCCGCTTTGGCTTTGAAGATGTGGTGAAACGGGCCCGGGAAATTTCGCTCGCCCCGTTCTCCGGGGTGCCGCCCGCCTTGCCCGATCCGATCAACGGGCTGGATTTTGATGGCTGGCGCGACATCCGGTTCAAGGCGGAAAAGGCGCTGTTAGGTGCCAATGGCGGGCCGTTCCGCCTGCAAACCTTCCATCTGGGCCATTTGTTCAAGCAGCCGGTGACGGTCAATACCATCCGCGACGGCATTGCCACGCCGATCCCGTATTCGGCCAGCCTGTTTGACTATGGCCGCACCAAAATAGAACATCCGCTTGCTGTCAATCTGGGCTTTGCCGGTTTCCGCCTGCATTATCCGCTCAACCAGCCCAATGTGCTGGACGAAGCCATCGCATTTTTAGGGGCGAGCTATTTCCGGTTTTTGGGGCGCGGGCAGCGCTATGGCCTGTCAGCGCGCGGCATTTGCGTCAATGCTGGCACGGAGGCGGAGGAATTCCCGTTCTTCCGCGAGTTTTGGGTGGAAACGCCGGAGCCAGGGGCCGAGCGCGCCAGCATCTATGCCCTGCTGGATGGCGATGCGGTGACCGGGGCCTACCGCTTTGATGTCTATCCCGGGGCCGATACGGTAGTGGATGTCAGCGCGACGCTGTTTGCCCGCAAGGCCAATGTCAAATTTGGCCTGGCACCTCTCACCTCGATGTTTTTCACCGGCGAGAATGACCGCCGCTTCACCAGTGATTTTCGCCCCGAACTGCATGATTCCGACGGGCTGCTGGTGCATTCGGGCAGCGGCGAGTGGATCTGGCGGCCCTTGCGCAATCCGCTGAAGCTGGAGTTGTCCGCCTTTCTCGATAGCGGCATCAAGGGCTTTGGCCTGATGCAGCGGGACCGGGTTTTCGAGCATTACCAGGACCTCGACCTCGCCTACCAGAGCCGCCCCAGCTATTTTGTCGAGCCGCGCGACAATTGGGGCGAGGGCCGGGTGGAACTGGTGGAACTGCCAACCAGCGACGAGACCAACGACAATATTGTCGCCGCCTGGACGCCGAGAGAGCCGCTGGAGCCTGGCAAGCCCTATTCGTATGGCTACCGCATCACCGCCACGCTTGATGCCGCGCGCCTGTCGCCCGGCGGGCGGGTTCTGAACACCTATCTGACGCAGCCGCGCGCGCTGGGATCGGGCGAGCCTTTGCCGCCGGGGGCGCGGCGGTTCATCATCGATTTTTCCGGCGGCGACCTGGAATATTATGCCCGCGACCCCGGCCTCGTGGAGGCGGTGCCAACAACCACCAATGGCCGTATCCTGCGCTCGTTTCTCGTGCCAAACCGGCACACCAGCGGTTTTCGTGCAGCGATTGATGTGCAGCTGGAGCCGGGGCAATCGACCGACCTGCGCGCCTTCCTGAAAACCGGCAACCGCGCGCTGACTGAAACCTGGACCTTGCCCTGGAAGCCCGAGTGAAGCCCCCCGCGATCCGGCGCGCCGGCGGGGCGGACCTGCAGGCGGTGGAAGCGCTGGAGAATGCCACGTTCTCGCTCGACCGGCTGTCGCGCCGCAGCCTCAGGTATTTTGTGACGACCCCTACCGCGACGGTTCTGCTGGCCGAAACCGGCGGGGTGCTGGAAGGCTATTGCCTCGCAGCTTTCCGCAAGAATTCCAGGATTGCACGGCTGTATTCCATCGCCATTGCGGCCCATGCGGCGGGCAAGGGCCTGGGCCGTGTGCTGCTGGGCGCCTGCGAAGCGGAGGCGCGTGCACGCGGGGCGCTGGTGATGCGCCTCGAAGTGCGCCCCGACAATGCCGCCGCCATCCGGCTGTATCAGGCCATGGCCTATGTCCAGTTTGGCCGGATCGAGGATTATTACGAGGATGATACGCCAGCGCTTCGGTTTGAGAAGGGATTGCAGGGGGGCGATTGAAAGAGGCTGGGCACCCGCGCGTTCCCTCGCGCCAGCGCGGAATGCAGGGTCGCGGCCGGGCCGCTCGGCTGAGGGTGCCACGGCCAAACTGCGGCTGGGCACGGCTGCCTCCGACCTGACCCTCGTTAAAAGCTTTGTCGAGTTCCCTGCTGCCAGCCGGTTGCCGCTGGGTGCCGTCGTGGCAAATTTTTGCCCGTGACCCAGGCGTCAAACGCGCCCCATCCACAGGCCCGCACCATCATCGCCTTGGCAGGCGGCGGTGCCTTCGTATATCCCTGAATCCAGTTGATTCGTTTCGTGATTCGCGTTTGGCCCGGCCTTCAGCTTTTCAGTCCGCCTGTCTGCGTTACGGCAGTGTTTTGCCCTCCCGTCCATCGCAGCCACAAGGTAATCCCATGTCATTTGTCCAGACTGAAACAGGCCGCGCCGAACATCCCGTTGACGTGGTCGAGCATCTTGCCGCCGTCAATGAATGGTCATTTGACCGCGATGACGAGGATGAAATCTCCATCTCGGTCGAAGGCGGGTGGGCCAGCTACCACATTGCTTTTACATGGCTGTCGGAGCTGGAAGCGCTGCATGTCGCCTGTGCCTTTGACCTGAAGGTGCCCGGGCACCGCCGCGCCGAAATGCTGTCGCTGATTTCGCTGATCAACGAGCAATTGTGGGTGGGCCATTTTGACCTCTGGTCGTCCGATTCGGTCATCATGTTCCGCCAGGCGCTGACTTTGGCCGGGGGTGCCGCCGCCAGCCGCCCGCAATGCGAGGCGATACTCGCCAATGCAGTCGCCGCCTGCGAGCGGTATTATCAGGCGTTCCAGTTTGTTGTCTGGGCCGGCAAAAGCGCCCGCGAGGCGCTGGACGGCGCGATGTTCGAGACGGAGGGCGAGGCATGAGCGCGCCGGCCTCCCTCATTCTGGCCGGTGCCGGCAAAATGGGCGGGGCCATGCTGCAAGGCTGGCTGCACCTGGGGCTGGAAGCTGCCAAAATCATTGTGCTGGACCCCCAAATTGGCCCGGAAATGGCGACCCTGTGCCAAAACGCGGGTGTCGCGCTCAATCCGCCGCTGGATACGCTGGGAGCGCCCGAAGTGCTGGTGCTGGCCATCAAGCCGCAAATGCTCGACAGTGCCGCCCCGGCCTGTGCTGCGCTGGCCGGGGCGCAGACTATGGTGGTGTCGATTCTGGCCGGCAAAACCATTGCTGATCTTTCGGCCCGCCTGCCCCATGCCCGCGCCCTCGTGCGCGCCATGCCCAACCTGCCCGCCGCCATCGGGCGCGGCACGACGGGCGTGTTCGGCAATGCGGCGATGTCACCGGCGCAGAAAGCCCGGGCGGATTACCTCCTGAAGGCCGTCGGCCATGTTGAATGGGTGGACAGCGAGGCGCTGATTGATGCTGTGACAGCCGTCTCGGGTTCTGGCCCGGCTTATGTGTTCTATCTGGCCGAATGCCTCGCCAAAGCGGGCGAGCATGCCGGGCTGGAACCGGCTCTGGCCATGCGGCTGGCGCGGGCAACGGTGGAAGGCGCGGGCGAGCTGATGTTCCGCTCGCCCGGGATTGCCGCCGCGCAATTGCGCACCAATGTCACCTCCCCCGGCGGCACTACGGCGGCGGCGCTGGAGGTATTGATGGCGGGCGACGGGCTGGCGCCCCTGATGCAGCGGGCGATTGCCGCGGCAAAGCGGCGCGCGGGTGAACTTTCCGGCTGAAACGGCTTGGCGAATGGCGGCAAAAGGCCTAGTTTATGTTTTGAGCATGATGCATATCAGCCGCCACTTCCCTTCTCCCCCTGCGGGAAAAGGTGGCGCGGAGCGCCGGATGAGGGGTATGCGAAGCAGGCTAATTGATTGATCCAAGATCATATTTCGCAATTCGCACGCTGCATCATGCGCTTCGCGCTACC
>JAYVYA010000049.1:0-7120 GCA_043784745.1 Hyphomicrobiales bacterium | reverse complement strand
GGGGATGGCAGCGGAGTGAGGGAAAATCTGGGTAATATTGACTTTGCTTAAATGTCCCTTGTGAGAGACATATGATTTTGCTGAAACAGACTCAAACCTGACGGAAATGGTTTGAAGGCCTTCGTGATGGCATGGCGCGAAACCGGATATTGATCCGGCTTGGCAGGCTTGAGAAAGGCAATTTTGGCGACGCCAAGGCGGTTGGTGACGGGATCAGCGAAATTCGTATCCCGCATGGGCCGGGCTACCGGCTTTATTATGCGATGCGCGGGCAGGAACTGGTGGTTTTGCTCTGCGGCGGGGACAAGAGTAGCCAGCCCCGCGACATTGCATTGGCCAAAGCGCCTGCCTGTCTGTGGGCCGGATAGATTTACGGCGGCAATACCCGCCTGTCCTTGTGCCTTGGTGGCGAATTTTACCACGAGGGCACAAGGGCAGTAAGTTGATTCCGATTTGGGAATGTCGATTTGGCATTACTCCTCCAGCGCCCCCTCATAAACCTCCCCCAACCCCAGCCGCACCCCCAGCGTCGGCAAATCCACCACTCCGTCCGCGCCTTCAAAATGCACCACGTCCCAGCCGCCTTCCCGGCTCCAGCATTGCCCGCGCCTTTCGTCCTGCGACAGGAGGACGATGTGCTGGATGGAGGGCACGCATTTGTAATCTTCCAGCTTGCGGGTAATGTCGATCCAGTGGGTCGATTTGGAGAGGACTTCGAAGACAGCGACCGATTGTTCAAGGTCATGCTCTTTAGGGCGATAGGCACCGCAATCCACCACAATATCGGGAAAGCGGTGATTACCTTTTGGAGTCAAGACTTTTCCGTCGCTCTGAAAGGATCGGCATGGTCTGCCTTGCAACTGGCGGCGCATCAGAAACTGGACGTTGGACGCCACCATATTATGCGCCTGTGTCGCGCCCGTCATCATCTTCGGGCCGTCCCATTCGGCAAACTTCAGCACCGCCTGGCCATCGACATATTCGTAGCGGTCTTCCTGCTGGCGGTGCCAAACTTCGTATTCCGCCTCGGTCATCGGCTGCACTTTAGGCACGGCCATGCTCGACTCCTCCGTTCGCGGCAGCATCGCATAATTTCAGCGGCAGCAAAAGTGCACCCGAACCGGGCATTCCAGGCGGCGTCAAACATTCCAGATCTTGTGATCAATCCCCCCTTGCCCAACCCCCCGAACCGGTCCTAACATCTCCCCCATGGTTGAGACCCTCATCACCATCCGTCCCGCGCGCATCGGCGATGCCAGAGAGATCGCCGGGGTGCATGATTCTGCCTGGCGCGATGCCTATCGCGGCATTATTCCGGGGCGGGAGCTGGAGCGGATGATTGCCCGGCGCGGCCCGCGCTGGTGGGAGGCGGCGATCGAGCGCGGCTCGCGGCTGATGGTGCTGGATTTTGATGAATCGATTGGCGGCTACGCCTCCTACGGGCGCAACCGGGTGCCCGCCATGCCCTATGCCGGCGAGATTTTCGAGCTGTATCTTGCCCCCGAATTTCAGGGCATGGGTTTTGGCCGCCGCCTGTTCGACACAGCCCGGCGCGATCTGGCGGAATATGGCCTTGGCTCCATGCTGGTCTGGGCCCTGGCCGACAACGAGCGGGCGCTGCGCTTCTACGAGCGGCTCGGCGGCAAGATCAGCCGCCGCGCGGTGGAAAAATTTGGCAACGAGGAACGCAACCGGGTGGCGTTCGGGTTTGCCTGAAACAAGTCGGCGCAAAGTTTTTCCAAAAGCTTCATTTTGATTTAATCTTGCGCGTGCCATCACGTTAGTCATACCGCTGCCCAACAACCGCCGGAGGAAACCATGCGCCTTGAAGCCGTATCGATCGGAAAGAACCCGCCGCACGATGTCAATGTGGTGATTGAAGTGCCGATTGGCGGCGAGCCGATCAAATATGAGATGGACAAGGAAGCGGGCGCGCTGGTGGTGGACCGGTTTCTCTATACCGCCATGCGTTATCCCGGCAATTACGGCTTTATTCCCCATACCCTGTCGGAGGACGGCGACCCCTGCGACGTCATCGTCGCCAACACCCGCGCTATTGTACCGGGCGCGATCATGAGCTGCCGCATTGTTGGCGTCCTGTTGATGGAAGATGAAGCGGGCGGCGATGAGAAGCTGATCGCTGTGCCCTCGACCAAGCTAACCAAACGCTATGAAAAAGTGGTCAATTATACCGACCTGCCCGCCATCACCCTGCAACAGATCGAGCATTTTTTCACCCATTACAAGGATTTGGAGCCAAACAAATGGGTCAAGATCAAGCGCTGGGGCGATGTCAAGGAAGCCCATGCCATGATTTTGCAGGGTATCGAGCGGGCCAAGGCGGCTAAACTGAAATAGGCGCAGGCGCAAAAAAGCGGGTATTGCGGCGCAAGGCCCTAGCCATTGCGGAATTTTCAGTGTAACGACCCGGTTCCTGATTTTGCTGCGCGCGGCGCATGAAGACGACAAGAGAGTGACATGGCAGTTCCCAAACGCAAGACTTCGCCAATGAAGCGCGGCTTCCGCCGCTCGCATGATGCGCTGAGCGCCCCGACCTATGTGGAAGACAAGGATTCGGGCGAATTGCGCCGCCCGCACCATGTTGACCTGAAGACCGGCATGTATCGCGGTCGCCAGATTTTGACGGTCAAGTCGAAGGAAGCGTAAGGCGTCTGCCTTGCACTGTGCGGAAAGGCCGGTGCAGCACCGGCCTTTTTCATGTTTGCAGCCCGGGGGCAGCTATTACAGCGCTGCCACCAGTGCTCCCGCTACAATCAGCCCGCAAGCCACAGCCAGGGCCCAGCTGGCTTGCGCAAACCCTGCGGCGACCAGAACCAGCGTCGACAGAACCGGGGCGGCATAAGAGGCGACGCCGAGCAGGCGGATATCGCCGTGCTTGACACCGACGTCCCAGACGTAGAACGCCAGCCCCACCGGTCCCAGTCCCAGGCCCAGCACCGCCAGCCACTGCCCCGGGTCCTGCGGCCAGACATCTGGCTCCAGTGCCAGATGCGACAGGCCCGCCAGGGCGGCGGTGGCGAGGCAAAAGCCGGCCACTGCTTCTGTCGGCACATCCCTGAAGCGGCGGGACAGAACGGAATAGATGGACCAGATGAAAGCGCAGAGAAACGCCAGCCCGTAGCCGGACGCAAACCGCAGTTCCAGCCCAAAGCCCTCGCCGCGCCAGAGTCTGGGGCCAAACATCAGCACGCCCACGCCCGCCAGCCCGCACAGCGCCCCCAGAACATGGCGCGCCCGCAAATGCTCCCCCGGCAGCAGCGCGGAAAAAAGAACGATCAGCAGCGGCCACAGATAGGCAATCAGCCCGGCTTCAGCGGGCGGCGCGGCCCGCAGGGCGGCAAAATACAGCGCGTGATAGCCAAACAGCCCGCCCACCCCAAGCAGCCACACCGGCCACGGCTGGCGCAGGGCCGCCAGCCTGCCGCGCCAGCCAGCATAGGCCAGCCCCAGCGCCCCGCCTATGGCAAACGTCACCGCCGCCAGCTGGAATGGCGGCATGGTGCCGGAGGCGGCAGTCAGCAGGGCAAGGCAGGACCAGAGCGCAATGGCGATGAAGCCGGCAAGGGTGGCGGAGGTTTTCATTCGTCATCCATCGCGACATCGGGCACCAGCACCCGGCGCAGCGGAATCTGCTTGCGAAAGTGAATGTCGAGCTTGTCGTAATATTTCTGGATCAGGCCAATGAATTCAACGCCATTGATCAGTTTCAGATTGCCGCGGGTGCGAGCGAAATCCACGGCGGCGGAGGTGAACGTGCCAACGGCGATGAAAATACCGACATCGCGCTCATGCACCACGGCATAGAAGGCCTTGACTACATCGGCGCCGATCGCGCCATCGCCCGATTTCACCTGGATTTTCAGGATCGGCGGCTCAATCCCCAACTCATCGCGATGGGCAATCACGTCAATGCCGTCATCCTTGGATTTGCGGGTGGCCTCGGCGCGGTAGCCCATGGCGCGGAACAGATCGGCGACGAAAGGCTCCAGCGCATAGCCTTTCAGTTCCGATTTCAGCTTTTTGGAAATATAGTCCTTGGTGGTCTCGATAATGTCGCGCACCACGATCTGCTCGGTTTCATCGCCCTCGCCGCCATCGGTGGCGGCCCACGGCTGGTCGCCCTCAAATTTGGCGGCAAACTCGGCGGCGAAGCTTTTGACCTCAAACAGGCTGAGCACGGAGCCAAGCTCGTACAAGGCCCCTTGTGAAAAGCTGTCGCGGGCGGTCTTGGCAATCCAGCGTACCGGGCGGCGGTGGCGGTAATCCGAGGTCTCCTCGCCATGGTAAAGGTATGGACCGGTTACCTCGCCCCAGCGCAGCGTCCGGTCGCTCTTGCGCGGATAGATCACCCGGTCACCAATCCGCATTTCATGGATGAAGCGGAACAATTGCCCCGCTTGTGCCGGAATCGATTCCGGGCGAATGCCGATGGTTGATTCGGCAAAGGCCGCCTTCAGCGCCCCGCGCGAAGCCGGAAGCAGGCTGGCATCCGACACTTCGGGAAAGCTCATCGCCAATTGGTTCTGGTTCAGAAATACCTGGTCGACCTGGCCGTTATTGCCGGCCCGCACCACCCAAATCCGCCGCTCTTCCATCCGGGCCCCCACATTCCCCGCAGCTGTTGCGCTTTTCGAGGAAAAAGCAGCACTATCGCCGGGAAACAGGCGGACGCAAGCGGATTCACCACAGGTGTCAAAGTTGTGTTCCCGCAGGCCAGCCGCTAGAAGCTGCCCATGTTGCCCCATCTCCCCAGTTATTGCGGACTGCGCCAGAATTTCCGCTGGCAAATCCCGCCAAGGTTCAACATTGGCACCAGCGTCTGCGACGTCTGGGCGTTGCTGGAGCCGGAACGGCCTGCCATTCTTGACGTCCAGGCCAGCGGTATTGTGGTCACCACTTACGGCATGTTGCGCGACAGCTCGAACCGCCTCGCCCAGGCGCTGGCCCGGCGCAATATCCGGGCGGGGGACCGCATTGCCATCCTGCTGCCGCAATCGCCAGAGGTCGCCATTGCCCATATCGCAGCCTGCAAGCTCGGGGCCATTGCCCTGCCGCTGGCGGCGCTGTTTGGCGTGGATGCACTGGCCTACCGGCTCCGCGATGCCGGGGCCAAAGCCATCCTCACCAATGCCGCCGGGCTGGAGAAGCTGAACCGGATCAGGGACAGTTTGCCGGAACTGAAAATCATTCTCTGCACCGATGGCGCAGCGGCGGGGGCAGAGGATTTTGCGGCGGCACTGGCCGGTGAAACACCCGATTTCACCCCGCTCGACACGTCCTGTGATGATCCGGCGATGATGATCTACACGTCCGGCACCACCGGGCCGCCCAAGGGGGCCTTGCACGCACACCGCGTGCTGCTGGGCCATTTGCCGGGCATGCAATTCAGCCATGAGTTCTTCCCGCAGCCCGGCGACCGTTTGTGGACTCCGGCGGACTGGGCCTGGGCGGGCGGCCTGTTAAACGTGCTGCTGCCGGGCCTGTATTTTGGCGTGCCGGTCGTCTGCCGGGCCACGCAGAAATTCGATCCGGAAGCGGCTTATGCCCTGATGGAGCAGGCGGGCGTGCGCAATGCCTTCATTCCGCCGACTGCCCTGCGGCTGATGCGTTCGGTGGACAATCCGTTGCAGAAATACCGGCTCAACCTGCGCACGCTGACCTCGGCGGGCGAAACCTTGGGGGCGGAAACGCTGGCCTGGGGCAAGGCGGTGCTGGGCATGAACATCAATGAATTCTATGGCCAGACCGAGTGTAATTACATCGTCTCTTCCTGCGCCGCACTCGGTGTCTCGCGCCCCGGTGCGATCGGCAAGGCAGTGCCAGGCTATGAGACAGGTGTGATCCGTGACGACGGCAGCCCGTGCGCGCCCGATGAACTGGGCCAGATTGCCGTCCAGACGCCCAATCCGGCGCTGTTTCTCGGCTACTGGAACCAGCCGGAGGCAACGCAGGCCAAATATCTGGGCGACTGGCTGAAAACCGGTGACCAGGGCAGCATCGATGGCGATGGCTATATTCATTTTACCGGGCGTGACGATGATGTCATCACCTCCTCGGGTTTTCGCATTGGCCCCGGTGAAATCGAGGATTGCCTGCTGCGCCATCCCGCCGTCGCCGTTGCCGCCGCCATCGGCAAACCGGACCCGCTGCGCACCGAAATCGTCAAGGCGTTTGTGGTTTTGCGCGCCGGCGAGACCGCCTCGCCGGCGCTGGCCAAAAATATCCAGAATTTCGTCCGCACCCGGCTCTCGGCCCACGAATACCCGCGCGAAATCGCCTTCGTCGAGGAATTGCCGCTGACCACGACGGGCAAAGTGATCCGGCGATTGCTGCGCGACAGGGAGTAGTTCGTGATGTCAGTCTGTTGGCATCATGTTCCAGCGCGACCGGCGTTGCCGCCAACCGTTATACCACACTTACCCGGCCACCCCATGCACCGCCAGCAAGGCCCGCATCCTTTGCGCCGCCCGTTCCGGATCGGCAAACAGGCTGGCGCGGTCGGCAAGGCGGAACAATTCGGCATAATGCAGGATGCTGCGGGCCGATTGCATGGCACCGACCATGACAAAATGCGCCTGAAAGCCGTTGAGCCAGGCCAGAAACACCACGCCCGCCTTGTAATAGGGCGTCGGGGACTCAAAAATCTTGCGCGACAGGGCGATTGTGGGGTGCAGAATGGCATCATATCCAGCGCGGTCCCCGGCACCGAGCTTAAGGAATGCGGCGGCAGCGGCAGGGGCAATCGGATCCAGGATGCCGAGCAGCGCGTGGGAATAATGCCTGCCATCGCCTGCAATCAAGCCGGCATAATTAAAATCATCGCCTGTGAACATTTTTACGCCAGCGGGCAGTCTGGCCCGCATCCGCACTTCTTTTTCGGCGTCGAGCAGGGAGATTTTGATACCGTCCACCCTGGCGAGGTTGCGGGAAATGATGTCGAGTGTGACTTGCATGGCCTGCTCAAACCCGTCCGCGCCCCAATAGCCCGCCAGAGCCGAATCAAACATCTCGCCCAGCCAGTGCAGCACCACCGGCTCACGGGCCTGGCTCAAAATACGGTCATAAACCCGGCCATAATCGTCCGGGCTGCGGGCCAGCC
>JAYVYA010000048.1:0-6569 GCA_043784745.1 Hyphomicrobiales bacterium | reverse complement strand
GATGCTTTTCATGGAATGATAGACAAACTGGGTATCAATACCGACGATGATTTTCATGAACCTATTTCCCTGTTGCTATAAAATTCCAGACGCGGTGGGCGACGAAACATCCTGGCCATTTGCCACGCATTGACTGTGACATGGCCCGGACAAATGTGCAATTTCTCAGTTTGGCGGTGTGCGGTTTCACACCGTGTGACAACCTGCGCTGGGTATGATGGCAAGATAGACCAGAATGAGCCTCATGAACAATGATACACCAGCGCCGGTGCCTTTTAGCTGGGATGGCTGGGATAGCCAGCTTTCCGCACGGATGAGTGCGCCGGAATGGCGGCGCATTCTGGTGTTGCGCAACCATCCGCGAATGCTGGATGGCCTGCTGTGCTACGAGAAGCTGATGACGGCCTTCTTTGCCGACAATTTGCTGCTCAACAAGGTGGTGACAGAAGCGTGGCGCTTCGAGACACTGGTCTATGCCCTGCACCTGCATGATACCGGCGATCCGCTGAACCCGCAGACCGGCTTGACGCTGACGCGGCTGCAAAAGCTTTGCGCCATTCACAAATGCGCCAGCCCGGGCCGTGTTCTGGCGCTGACGGGCATCATGCAGGTGGCGGGATTTCTCAAGCGGCGGCGCTCGGCGCTGGACAGCCGCATTGTCCACCTTGAACCTTCTCAGGGCTTCATCGCCATTGTCGAAGGCTGGAACCAGACGATCTTCCAGATCATCGACGCGATGGAGCCGCAAGACGGGCTGGCGCAATGCCATCTGGCGCATCCGCGCTTTGGCTGGGAAATGCGGCGGCGCGGGGCGGAAAGGGTGCTGGCCGGATGGAAATTGCTGGAGCCGTTTCCCGAAGTGATGCATTTTCTGGCGCGCGATGCGGGCTGGATGCTGCTGCTGCATTGCGCGGCGCAGGTGGTGCGGCACGGCCAGGGCGGGCGGATTGTGCCGGTCGCGGTGGACCTGAAAGCCTTTGGCCAGCGCTATGGCGTGTCGCGCTCGCATTTGCGCCGGGTGCTTGAGGCGGCGCATCTGAACGGGCTGCTGCTGGCACCCCCGCATAACGGGAGCAGCATTGTCCTCGCGCCGCGTTTGCTGGCTGCATTTCTGGCCTGCATGGCGTCCGAACTGGGGAACTTCCGTCTGTGGGCGCTGGAGGCCCGCCAGGCCCTTGAATTGGGCGAACGACCGGAGCGGGTCGCGTGACAGCGCGCTGGCCTGATGCTATGGCGCGCGGATGAACCATGTCGATCCTTCTGCCCATCCTTCTGCCCATGTGATGCGCCTGGCTTGCGGGGAACAGCAGGCCCGCGCCATTTCCGATCTGCTCGCCGAAATGCTGGACCCGCTGGACAGCGCCGTGGTCACCTTTGAGGCCGCTGCCAGCACGGCACACTGGAACGCCGTGCCGTGGATGGTGGAAGTGTTTTTTGGCCAGCCGCCTGATGAAGCCGCCATGCGCGAGCTGGTTGCGCTGGAGGCCGGGGAGGAGCTGGCGGCGACCGCCACCTTCGGGATGGTGGCACAGCGGGACTGGGTGGCCAGCTCGCTGGCAGGTTTGACGCCGGTGCGGGCCGGGCGGTTTCTGGTGCACGGGGCCCACAGCCGCGACGCCGTCCAGCCCAATGATATCGGCCTGGAGATTGAGGCGGCGCTGGCCTTTGGCACCGGCCATCATGGTACCACGCGCGGCTGCCTGCTGATGCTGGAGCGCGTACTGAAACGCCGCCGCCCGCAGCGGGTTCTGGATGTCGGCACCGGCACCGGCGTGCTGGCGATTGCGGCCGCAAGCGCGCTGAAATGCCGCGTGGCGGCGGGGGATATTGACAAGGTCTCGGTAGCGGCGGCGCGCAGCAACGCCCGCCTCAACCGGGCGGGGGCCTATGTGCACCCTGTTGCAGCCAGCGGCTTGCAGCACCCAAGCCTGCGCGGGAGGCGCGCCTATGATCTGGTTTTAGCCAATATTCTGGCCAAACCCTTGCGCCTGCTGGCCGCCCCGCTGGCCGCCTCGGTGGCCGATGGCGGGGAGATCGTGCTCTCCGGACTGCTGGCGCGGGATGTGCGCGGAGTGGTCTCGGCCTATGCCTGGCAAGGGTTTCATCTGGCCGGGCGGATGGATCTGGAGGGCTGGGCGACCCTGCTGCTGCAACGCTGACCAGCACAATTGCAGAGGCGGTCGCTGACCGCCTCTGGCCAGCGACCGTTCTCTAAAACACCGCACGGCCAGCGACCGCGACGACTATGCTACCGCCCGTAGCCGCGGGCAATTTCCTGCTGGGTCGGCAGGCGGCCATTGGGCGTCAGCTTGTCAATCAGGCCGGGCAGGGCCTGGGCCAGCTGCGCCAGCAATTCCTGCTCGCTGATGCCAGCCCTGGCGGCAATGTCGCTGAGCGTCGGTTGGCCAATCGCCGGGCCAAGCTGGGCCGGGGGAATCGGCGTGTTTGGGCCGTTGCCGACCCAGGAATTGACTGCCGGGCCCTGGCCGGCCTTGGTCAGCTTCTCAATCAGGCCGCCAAGGCCGCCGATGAGGCTGCCGTCCGGCACATCGGCGCGTTGCGGAGCAGGCGTCGGCGCGGGAGCCGACTTTGCGTCATCACTGGCTTTGCCGGAGAAATAATGGTGCAAAAGCAGGGCACCGGCGGCAATAATCAGTGGCTTGGCCAGCCCGCCACCCGGCACGGCATCGCTGGCTGCGTCGTTGAAAAATCCCACAGGTCCGCTCCTCGGTTCGCGGCTGCACGATGCCAGCCGGATGCGGGCTATTTCGGGGTCCGGCGGGGGATTTGCAAGGGGCGCGGTGCAGCGGCTCGTCTCGCTGCGAAACTAAGCCAGCTTTTCTCCGGCCCGGATTTTTCTTGATTTGCCGCATATCCCGCTTACATTCGCGCTACGGGTTCCGGACACGGCCAAAACTCCTGGCCGGAGCGGTTTTGAATGCGAGGGATTTGCCATGAATATCATTGCCTGGATCATTTTGGGCCTTGTCGGCGGCTTTGTCGGCAGCAAGATTGTCAACAAGTCCGGGCAAGGGTTTTTGCTGGACATCGCGCTGGGTATCATTGGTGCAGTTGTCGGGGGTGCGATTTTCGCCAGCCTGGGCGAGGGCGGCATCACCGGCCTCAACATCTGGAGCTTCTTCGTCGCCATTGTCGGCTCGGTGATCGTGCTGTTCGCCTACCACGCCATTACCGGCAAGAGCCGCCTGTGATCGCGCGCCATGTTTGAGAGCCGCTTCCAGTCGTTCGATGCCCATGGCAATTCCGCCCATTCCGCCCCGCGCGTGGCCGCGCTGCGGGCGGAACTGGCCGAACTGGGGCTGGACGGTTTCATGGTGCCGCGTGCGGACGAGCACCAGAATGAATATGTGCCCCCCGCCGCCGAGCGTCTGGCCTGGCTGACCGGCTTTGCCGGATCCGCCGGGCTGGCGATTGTCATGGCAGATACAGCGGTGATTTTTGTCGATGGCCGCTACACCCTGCAGGTGCGCGACGAGGTGGACCTGACGCTGGTGACCCCGCAGCATTCGGTGGATGCGCCGCCGGAAAAATGGCTGGAGAAACATCTGAAACCCGGCCAGAAGCTGGGCTACGACCCCTGGCTGCACACGCCCGGCCAGATTGAGCGGTTTGAGAAGGCGGCGGCAATAGCCGGTGCCGTGCTGGTGCCGGTGGAAGCCAATCTGGTCGATAAAGTGTGGGCCGATCGCCCTTCGGTGCCCATGGCGCAAGTGCATTTGCATGGCGACAAGCTGGCAGGCGAGGCGGCCTCTGCCAAACTGGCGGCGATTGCGGGCAAGCTTGGTGCCTGTGACGCGCTCGTGGTCAGCGATCCGCACGCCCTCGCCTGGGCTTTCAACATTCGTGGCGGCGATGTCGCGCACACGCCCTTGCCGCTGGGCTTTGCCATCATCGGCAAAAGCGGCAAGCCCGTGCTGTATCTGCGCGGGGAAAAGCTGTCCAACAGCGTCCGCGACAGCCTGTGCGAGCTGGCTGACATTGCCGAACCCGCCGCCCTCCTCGGCGATTTGGCGAGGCTTGGCCAGGCTGGCAAGAAGCTGCGGCTGGATGCGGCAACCGCCCCGGCCAAACTGGCGCAAATCCTGCGCGCGGCGGGGGGGCAGGCTGATGTCGGTTCTGACCCGATTGCACTGATGAAAGCCACCAAGAACAAGGCCGAACTGACTGGCACCCGCAAAGCCCATATCCGCGATGGTGCCGCGATGGTGCGCTTTCTGGCCTGGTTTGATATCGCAGTGAAACCGGGCAGGCTGACCGAGATTGATGCGGTGGAAGCGCTGGAAACTTTTCGGCGCGATACCGGCAAACTGAAAGATGTGTCCTTCCCCTCCATTGCCGGGGCGGGGCCGAATGCGGCGATTCCGCACTACCGCGTCAATCGCCAGTCCAGCCGCGTGATCACGCCGGGCCTGTTCCTGATCGACAGCGGCGGACAATACGAGGACGGCACCACCGACATCACCCGCACGATTGCCGTGGGCAAGCCCACGCCGGAAATGCGCGACCGGTTTACCCGCGTGCTCAAGGGCCATATCGCCATCGCCCGCGCGATTTTCCCCAGGGGCACAGCGGGTTCGCAGCTGGATGCCTTTGCCCGGGTGCCGCTGTGGCAGGCCGGGCTGGATTTTGACCATGGCACGGGCCATGGCGTCGGCTCCTATCTCAGCGTGCACGAAGGGCCGCAGCGCCTGTCCAAGCTGGGCACTGTGGCTTTGCAGGAGGGCATGATCCTCTCCAACGAACCGGGGTTTTATAAGGCAGGCGAATTTGGCATCCGCATCGAAAACCTGATCGTGGTGGAAAAGCGTGCCATCAAGGGGGCGGAGCGCGAGATGTTCGGCTTTGAGACCATCAGCCTCGCGCCGGTTGACTTGCGGCTGGTGGTGCCCGCCATGCTGGACCGGGATGAAAAAGCCTGGCTCAATGCCTACCACGCGCGCTGCGCTAAAGTTCTTGGGCCGCTAGTGGGGGACAGCGAGCGGGCGTGGCTGACGATGGCAACGCGGGCGATGTAGTAGCGGAGGGCCGCTTGCATCCCTCGCTGGCCAGCCTTATTCTTTGCGCACGTCGACCTGCCCGGAGCCTCCCATGCGCCAGCCTCCCGCCCTGCTGCTCCTCGCCCTTGCCGCTGCACTTACCCTTGCCGCTGCACTTGCCCTTGCCGCCGCACCTGCCCATGCCAATGACACGTCGGCGGAGCTGGGCACGGGCGGGCTGATCATGACCAAAAATGCCGATATCGACATGCGTTCGGAGGATTTGTTCATCTCCGAACAAGAGATTCGCGTCACCTACCATTTTTTCAACCATTCGGCTGCGGATGTGGCGCTGCGTGTGGCGTTTCCCTTGCCTGACGTGGTCTATGCCGATCAGGACAGCAATATTGTCATCCCCGATCCAACTTCCGAGAATTTCCTCGATTTTGCCACGAAGGTGAATGGTGCGGCGGTAAAAATGGAGCTGGAACAAAAAGCGCTGGTCAAGGGCACGGACCGCACTGCCTATTTGCGCCAGCTGGGGCTTGACCTAGCCTTCTACAAGGACTCGACCGCCGCTGCACTCGACCAGCTGCCGCGCGACAAATGGGCCGAGATGGTCAAGCTGGGGCTGGGCGAGATTACCGAATATGATCAGGGCAAGGGGATGCTGAAGCATCTGGAACCGCGCTGGACCCTGAAATCGGCCTATCACTGGCAGCAGACTTTTCCGGCTGGGCAGGAAATTGTGATCGAGCACAGCTACAAGCCCAGCGTTGGCGGCTCGGTCGGCACATCGATTGGCACGAAGAACTGGGACAAGCAGGAGGCGGCAACCTATGCCCGGAATTATTGCCTCGATGCCAGCGTTTTTGCCTATGCCGAGCAGGCGATGAAAAAAGCCAGGGCCGAATATCCGCCGCTGACCGAGAGCCGCATAGAATATATCCTCAAAACCGGGGCAAACTGGGCCAGCCCGATCGGGGATTTCCGGCTGGCAGTCGACAAGGGCGCGGCGGAGAACCTGATTTCGGTCTGCGGCAGCGGCTGGAAGAAAACCTCCGCCACCCGGTTTGAATTTCACCAGACCAATTTTACCCCTGCGCAAGATTTTTACCTGCTGATCCTGAAGCCAAGGAAAGACAATTGAAATTTTTTCGCGCACTGATCTTTGCTGTGGCGACTGTGCTTGCCGGAATGGCTGCGGCGGAGGATAGTGTTCCCGTGCCAGTGCCGGTGCCTGCACCGGAAATCCCGGCCAGCGAAATCACCCTTCACAATTTTGGGGTGAAAAACCCCGAGTGCAAAGTGTGGGGCAATTCGTGCGCCCTGTGCACCCGCGCCGCTGATGCCTCGACGCTTTGCTCCACACCTGGCATCGCCTGCACCCCGGCGGATGTCGCCTGCCTTGAACCCGAGGCTCCGTGAATGGCCAGCGCAGCCTTTGCAGGGTTTGGACCGCAGGCCCTGCCGTTTTTCACCGCCCTGGCCTTTCACCAGAGCCGGGAATGGATGGAAGCCAACAAGGGCCTCTACGAGACGGACGTGCGCGCGCCGATGGGGTTGCTGCTG